>CALEPD010000257.1 GCA_937910265.1 uncultured Bacteroidales bacterium | reverse complement strand
ACGGAAAACACTGATAACAAGAGGAATAGAACAACGAAAAAAATTCAGTTGGGACAAGACCGCCTCACTGCTTTGGGACAGCTTAATGAAAACCATTGGTGAAAAATGAAAAAACAATTTGTAACCATACTACTCACTACAATAGGTTCCCTATTGGTTGCTCAAAACCTCAACTTGGACTCCAACCTGGTTTACAACCCATCTTTCGAAGACCACATGGAGTGCCCGAGGAAAGTGGAAACAAAAGGTGTACTAACCATGGTTGAAGCTTGGTATCAGCCTACGTCTGGAAGCGTCGATTACTACCACACCTGTGGTACTTTTGAATGCAAAGTGCCCAAGAACAAGCTTGGGATACAAATGCCTCAACACGGGGATGGATTCTGTGGAATGTACAGCAGCAAAACGGAATACAGGGAATACCTACAAACCCAACTCAAAGAACCGCTATTGGCGGGAGCCACATATCGGCTCACGTTTTACACCAGTCTTTCAGAGTATTCTTCAGGTTCCATCGCAACCATGGGCGGTCTCTTTACCAAAGATCGGATTGTTGATACTGCGCGCTGCGTCCTCATGAAAAAAGAGAACCGAAACATCTCTGCCACAATTGTACAAACCATATCAACCTACTATGAGCCTCAAGTTGTCAATCCTCCGGAAAGACTATTGTCTGACACCAAAGAATGGATGAAAGTAAGCGGGACCTTCAAAGCAGAAGGCGGTGAGCAATTTTTAACCATTGGCAACTTCCACCCTATCTGGCAATCAAACTACAACGATTTAGACATACTAACGTATCTTTTACCTGGTGCATATTACTACATCGACAATGTTAGTGTAGTATGCCTTGATTGCGATAGCATCAAGAATCTGGACACAGTTCAGGAACAACCTGCGCCTCCTGTAGTCAACGAATATAAAACGGGCGATATTATTGTACTAAAGGACATCTATTTCGACTTTGACAAAAGCACCTTACTCCAGCAGTCATACAACACCCTTCAAGAGTTACTGAACATATTAGAAACCAATCCTAAAATGGTAATAGAGGTGAGAGGTCATACCGATAATATGGGTTCCACCGAATATAATCAAAACCTGTCTGAACAACGAGCTTGTTCTGTAGTCGAATACTTGATACTTAAAGGCATCAATCCCAAACGACTTCAATATACAGGATATGGTGAAGAACTTCCAATCGACAGCAACAACACTCCAGAAGGTCGTGCTACCAACCGGCGAGTTGAAATAAAAATATTGGAAAACGAATAACTCAAACACACACCATCTATACATAATTTAACTATTGGCCCCGCCTGATTGTTTTCAGACGGGGCCACTATTATCCGACCTTGAACACTTGCGCGTAGATTACTGAGGGGAACAAAGGACAATTATTATTACTCGTGTCTAATTATATATAATGCAACAGTGGCCTCTGCAATTGTAAAATATAGTCGTATACCACCCATCTAATAAACCATATCCCAACACCTAAGCACGAGGCATAACGATATTGATTTACCATCATAACCCCGCCGACTGCTGCCACAACGCAGTATAGTACGAAAAAAACGAGGGTCATTTAAATGACCCTCGCCCTATATTCGAAGTATATTATATACTATTCGATAACGCGGTAGAAAGATACACGACGGTTGATGGAGAGTTTCAAATCACCATAAGCAATGGTTTTACCTTTCCAATCGCATTCGAGACGATCAGCGGCAATGCCATACTCATTAACCAAAATGTCCTTAACACCTTCAGCACGTTTTTGTGAAAGCTTCATGTTGTATTCATCAGAACCGGTATGGTCGCAGAAACCAACAACGATGAATTTGGTATCGGGGTTGTCTTGCATTACTTTAGCAATAGCTTTAAGTTTGGTCTTTTCAACACCGTAAACCTTGTAAGAATCAACATTGAACAGAACAGAGAAAGGAAGAGCGTAGAAAGTAAGCTGATCTTCTTTAATTTGATCGATAACTTTCTGGAGGCTGTCAGCTGCAGCAGTGTTGGTGCTCTTAACAGTTTCAATCTCGTTCTCGAGTTCGCTGATCTGTTTTTGCAATTTTTGCTCAGCAGTCTTGCTGGTAGCAACTTCACTTTCGAGGTTAGCTACTTGCTGATTGAGAGCATCGAAGTTCTCTTGAGTAAGTTTAGCTTTTTGGGCCACGATTTCAGCATCAGTAGCGGTAAGACCGAAATCATACATATAACCGAATCCGATGAAAGCAGCGGCTTCTCCAGTACGGAAGTTAGCGTTTTCAGAGAAGAGTCTGACGGGGTTGATAATGTCAGCACAGTTAGCGTAAGTAGCTTCGACGAAGAGTCTGGAATTTTCGCAAATACGGACGCTATAACCAAGACCAATTTCAGCATATAATGCGAAATGTCCATAGTCGGTAGCATTTGAAGCGAAAGAACGTCCTTCGTGTTTGAATGTAGTACCGAAGTTTACAAGACCGTAGAAGTCAGATCTGATTTCACCGGTATAGCTACGACCACCGAGGAATGAGTAAACAGCACCAACGGTAGCTGCGCCATAACGGTCAGCTGCGTCTGCTTGAGAAGCCAATGTATCATTACCCATGGCACTGAAGTTGAGAGCTCTAGGAGCGCCCAGAGTCAATCTAACTGCCCATCTGTAACTTAATTGCTTTTGAGCCATGAGGTTAACACCCCAACCCCAAGAACCGTCTCGTTTTGGATTTGCCATGTCCCAATCAGCTCTGTTAATTGTGCCTTCTTGAGAACCGGCAATTATTTCACCACCGAGAGACCAATTACTCCAAAAACCTACGCGAGGAAAATCGGGTCTGGTTTCTTGGGCAAAAACGCTGCCAGACATCATCATAACGGATGCAAGCAAACTTGCCTTAAATAATTTTTTCAACATAAATTATTGTTTTTTAGTTATTAATATCTTTTCGTTTGAAACGTATTTCAGTGCAAAGATACATTTTTTTTTCATATCATGATTTATTTTTGACATTTTGCCCATAAATACTACCTTTTTGAACATTTCAGGAGGTACTACTCCAGAAATTAAACAAAAACTATAGTGCTACATATCAGCAATATACAAAAACACCCTGCAGTTGATGTTTTTTTGAATAAAAAATAATAATATTCGCATAGATTTCTCCTATAATATCGATTATTTTGGGGCGAAAGAACCTTTCTTCATATTTTCAATGATTATTTATTGAGAATTCCACCTATAGATAATGACTTTATTTCTTATCAAAAAGGGAAACCGTCACATCATAAAAGTATTGCCCACTGGGACTTCCTTGCGACCTATAGACTATATAAAACATTGACAATAAACCATATATTAAAGCTCGTATCCATCATTTGCAAAAAAAACGTACTTTTGCATTATTGAAAAACAAATACACCATCATGACAAAGATAAACATCGATTACTCGAGAGCGCACAAATGGATTGCAAAAACAGATATAGCATCCATCGAACCTGAAATAAAAGAAGCACGCAACAAATTGTTGGAAGGAAGTGGCGAAGGCAACGATTTTTTGGGATGGATTGACCTTCCGTCGAGAATAGACAACAAAATGTTTGAAAGCATCGAAGACGATGTACGCAAATTAAGTCCCAAAAGCGAGATTTTTGTCGTTATCGGAATAGGCGGCTCTTATTTAGGAGCTCGGGCAGTGATAGAATCGTTACAATCAGAGTTTTCGGCATTGGAATCGAGGACAAGACCTTTTATCGTATATGCGGGTCATACGTTAAGCGAATCGTACTACCACCAATTGTTGCAAATACTTGACGACCACGACTACTCGATGGTTGTGATTTCAAAGTCAGGAACCACGACTGAACCGGCAATAGCATTCCGAATTCTCAAGAATCATATTGAAAACAAATATGGAAAAGAAGAGGCGCGTACAAGAATCATCGCCATTACCGATGCTTCGAAAGGAGCATTGCGTGAAATTGCCACACAGGAACAATACAAAACTTACATTATTCCTGACAATGTTGGAGGTCGTTTTTCTGTACTGACACCTGTAGGGCTATTACCTATAGCCATGGCCGGATTTAACATCCGCAAATTAGTATCCGGTGCACATGAAATGCAGAAAAACTGCCTTGAAAACGATGATATAGAAAATCCTGCTTTACTATATGCCGCACTTCGAAATATTTTATACCGCAAAGGGAGAACTGTTGAAATGCAAGTCAATTACCTTCCCAATCTGCGATACATAAGCGAATGGTGGAAACAACTTTACGGAGAAAGCGAAGGGAAAGACGGCAAAGGGATTCTGCCACACAGCCTGAGTTTTACAACGGACTTACACTCGATGGGGCAATATGTACAGGAAGGGTTACGCTTGATGTTCGAATCGGTACTCAGCGTTAAAAAATCCGAACATTCCGTTGCGATTCCTTATGACGGCAAAAATCATGACGGGCTCAACTATCTTATTGAGAAAAGCCTTACGGAAATCAATCATTGTGCGGAAGAAGGGACAACGACAGCCCATGAGAGCGGCGACGTTCCTGTTATAAAAATAAAACTGCCCGAAATAGATGAAACCATTATCGGACAGTTGCTTTATTTCTTTGAATTTGCATGCGGGGTAAGTGGATACACCCTTGGAGTAAATCCATTCAACCAACCCGGGGTAGAAGCCTATAAGAAAAACATGTTCAAGTTACTGGGCAAACCGGGATTTTAATCAAAAAGGTAGATCTCCCAAAGGCTCTGTTGAATCATTCAAGATATCGGCCAGCGGATCGGCATTTGCCGTCTGCTGGTCTTCTTGTTTTGCCCTGTTAGCCAGCACAGTAAAATTTTCAGCAACGACTTCTGTCACATAACGTTTATTGCCGTCTTTGTCCTCCCATGACCGGGTCTGCAGTTTGCCTTCGAGATAAATTTGAGTGCCTTTCCGAAGTATTTTTTCTGCCACCTCAGCCAACGAGCGCCAACACACAATATTATGCCATTCCGTCTGCTCAACTTTTTCGCCATCGCGATTACGATGAAACTCGGTTGTAGCCAATGGGAACGAGGCCTTCTTTACAACGCCGGACATATCTTCACGCCGACCATCTTGGGGGAACACTACCACATCCGGGTTTTTCCCCAAGTTTCCAATCAATAATACTCTATTAACTCCAAGCATAGAAAATATAACCTAAACAAATTTATTACTTAATCGGAGAGCAAAAATAGCATTTTTTTACAACATCCAAAATAAAAAAAAGCCCTCATTTATTCAAATATTTATCTATCAATCGTGAAACAGGGAACTTTCCAATGTCGGAAGTACAAATTTGCTCCCATTTTTCGGACTCTAATTGAGGTTCCGATTTCAATTTGACCTTAATAAATCGAGCGACAATTGTGCGGTGAGTCAGCTTGTGAGTGATGGGCGACGAGACATCTTCAATCACATACGGAACCTTGCAAAAATCATCAAGAAATGTCGATAATCTCGAGAGCAACTCTGACTCTTCAACATCCTCCTCGAGCATAGGAAATTGGTACAGTCCTTTCCATATGTCCTTTTCACTTCTTTTCCCTAAAACAGTGTAGAGGCAACCGTCATTATCCCATTTGATATCGAAATAATAGAAAAATCGGTTTTTCACCTTAGGCGGGTCAGACTTTACCGGCAACAAACTC
>CALEPD010000256.1 GCA_937910265.1 uncultured Bacteroidales bacterium | reverse complement strand
TTCCCTATATATTCTGGACGAGCCGAGCATCGGCCTTCATAGCCGGGACACCGACCGTCTCATCAAGGTGCTTCGTCAACTCCAGCAATTAGGAAACACAGTAGTGGTGGTAGAGCACGATGAGGAAATCATACGGGCAGCCGACTATATCATCGACATCGGCCCTGGTGCCGGACGTTTGGGAGGCGAAGTGGTTTTCGCCGGTCAACTCTCCGATATGGTCAATTCCGACAGCCTCACTGCCCAGTATCTTACCGGCAAACGATCCATTCCGGTCATGAAGGGAAACAATGTCGCACTGCGCGACCGCATCATTTTGCGAGGCGTGGTGTGCAACAATATAAAACATCTCGATGTCACGTTTCCGCTCCACATGTTTACGGTAGTCACCGGTGTGAGCGGCTCGGGAAAGACAACATTGGTGAAGCAGGTGCTGTACGACATACTTAGGCAGCGTTTCGACGGTAATGTCGAGTATGTGGGCCGTTGCTCCTCTATCGAAGGCGACCTCTCGCGCATTTCGGCAGTCGAATTGGTTGACCAGAATCCCATCGGCAAATCCTCGCGTAGCAATCCGGCAACCTATACCAAGGCTTACGACGCCATAAGGTCGCTCTATGCCTCGCAACCCCTCGCCAAAGCCCGTGGATACAAACCCGGATTTTTCTCCTTCAACACCGAAGGCGGCCGTTGCGAGCACTGTCAGGGCGAAGGCTATGTCACCATCGGCATGCAGTTTATGGCCGATGTCCATCTTGTGTGCGAAGAATGCCACGGCACGCGCTTCCGCGAAGAGACACTCGAGGTAACCTATAAGGGAAAAAACATCAGCGAGGTGCTTGATATGACCATAAACCAGGCTATCGAATTTTTTGAAGACGAACGCGACATCATCATGCGTCTCAAACCATTGCAGGATGTAGGACTGGGGTATCTTAAGCTTGGACAATCCTCAAATTCGCTCTCCGGAGGCGAGGCGCAACGTGTAAAACTGGCATCATTCCTTATGAAAGGCGTTTCCGACAATCCGGTGCTGTTCATCTTCGACGAGCCCTCCACAGGTTTGCATTTCCACGATATCAACAAGTTGCTCGAGGCTTTCCGCACTTTGGTCAACAAGGGCCACAGCATCATCGTTATCGAGCACAACGCCGATATCATCAAAGTGGCCGATTGGGTAATCGACATGGGTCCCGAAGGTGGCAATGCCGGCGGTACAGTGGTGTTCTCCGGCACTCCGGCCGATTTGGTTCACTGTCAGCAGTCGTATACCGCTTCCTATCTTAAGTCAAAATTACAATAGAGTATAAATTATTTGAAAATAGAATATGGAAAAACAACTCAAAAAACTACAACGCAACGCAGCATTCGGCCTTTGGGGCTCGGTGGCATTAACTCTCATAGTCATATTGTTGATGTGGCTCTCCGATTATCGTTTCTATCCCTCCGCCGCACTGTCCAAATGGCTTCTTGTGTCGGGCTGTGTCATGGCGGTGCTCATCATCTCGTCAATCCTCCTCACCATCCGCAAACGCATCCCTGTGTTGCGTCAGATGGACCAGCTCGAAACAAAGCTTCCTCAATACGTCGATATGATGTCAACCATCTACAGATGCACCTTCTCGGTAGTCCTTGTCGAATGTGTTATCGCAGTCATCTCTGCCAACAATGTATTGTTGATGTTTGTCATACTCTTGGTGCTTACACTTATCCTCAGTTTCCCCAATATGTACAAGCTGAAGTCAGATCTCGGTCTATCCGACGAACAGATGACCGCTCTTTACGGAGAAAAATATGTCAAATAGCAAAATCCTCACCGACACCATCGCGGCCGTTGCTACCCCCGCCGGAGTTGGCGGCGTGGCAATGCTTCGCATTTCGGGCAAATCTGCGGTGCCGTTGGCATCAGCCTATCTTCGTTCTGTCCGGACTCAACCCGTTGTGTTGAGTCCGAGAAAAGCTCATTTTGCATTGTTTGAAGTCGATGGAGTAGTCATCGACGAGGTGGTGGCAACTTTTTTCCAATCACCTCATTCCTATACCGGTGAGGATGTGGTCGAACTGTCATGCCACGGCTCGCTCTA
>CALEPD010000255.1 GCA_937910265.1 uncultured Bacteroidales bacterium | reverse complement strand
GCGGAATTTTGCAATTTCCATGAAGTAATTGCCGCCGATACCGAAACTGAGGACAATGTTGCGGGCTACTAACTCCATCTTGCAACCCATGTCAGTAAGGCGTGCCACCATTTCGTTGGCCGCTGCTAGGCTGAATCCCAATTCCTGTACAATGTTGCTTCCCGAATTGTGGAATAAACTGCCGTTGATGGTGAATACCTTGAATTTAGGAAGGTTTTCGGTGGCATATTCTAAAAGGGCTTTGGCTGTTTGGAAATCGCCTTCTTCTCCATTATGGAATGCTCCGTGTATCAGGGCATGGCGGAATATGTCATAGTTGCAGCTTCCTTCAAGGTCGGCAACGTTGAATCCGGCTTTCTGTGCGTAAGCTACGAAATATTGCAATGTGGCGACATAGTCTTTCGAGCAGGTGAAATTTAATTTTACTTTTTTCAAGTCAATGCCGTGGAGCAATGTCTCCATGTCGTCGGCACTTTGTATGGTTTTTGTTCTTAAACCAAGCGATGTTGCGCCTCTTTCTACTGCTTCATGGGCTATTTCATTGGCTTTTGCAAGGTCTAATGTGCGGATGTCTTGTCGTATATCCCATTGGTTGCCACCTTGTTGCTTTCCTCTGGTGTAGGGGGCTTCACCGGGATTGTTGTCAAGGTACTCTAGGTTTGCAAGGTCTTCTGAACGGTAGTATGGTTTAACATTGAATCCTTCGATGGTCTTCCATACCAATTTTTTGTCGTAATCTGCGCCTTTGAGGTCTTTATTGATTACTTCTTCCCATTGTTCTGTCGAAATGGGTGGAAATTCGTTAAATAACTTATTGTTTTCCATTATGTTATTTGTTGTTAATTACATATGTTAATGTAGCAAAGTTACAATATTTTTTTCATTTATTAAAATCTTTTCGGCTTTATTGTGGGTTTTACGAACTGATTTCGTGCGTTTTTGCGAATGAATGCAATCGCTGTTGTTTAAATGCCTAAGTTTATGCTTCCGGATGGACGCATTCTTGTGGCACAGCGATTTGGGTATTTGTTCAGAATTTCAGTTTGGTTCGTTGGTTTTGATGCTGGCGCCAGTGTTGTTGTGATTGTGTGAATTAAGGCATGTTGCAGACTTCGATAGGGAGTTCTTGGCCGACAAACAGTAGGTACCCTTTCACTGGCTTTTTGTGTATTGCGGCTATGGCGTTGCAGTACTCCTCAACTTGTTTTTGATATTGTTCCATCTTGGTCGAATGGGGGTCGGCATATCCGGTTTTAAAATCAACCACCAATATTTCATTCGGTTTGTAAACAATACGGTCGGGACGCAGTTCTTTACCCTTGTGGAAAATCGACGCTTCGCATTTTGAAGGGTGCTCCTTCGAGAAGAAATCTGCTTTATGGGGCTGTGTGACAACTTTCTGTATCGAGTCTGAAATCTGTTTCTTGTCCAAGTCCTCAATGTCGTGCAACTCGCAATATTTGTCAATAGTATGTGTTACACTGTCGGCATTGTCTATGCGCGACAGGATATCGTGAATAATGATTCCCCTGCGTATGTTTTCGTTTGGCTTAACGTTGTTTTGTCTTGCAATTTGCAATCTGTCTTGCCACGATTGGAATAAAATGTTTCCCATATCGATGTTTTGGTAGTCGTTCTGGGTTTGACTCTCCGAATTGTTCATGTCTTCTCCGAAAACGAATTGTTCATGCAATTCTGGTGTTGAGTCGGGCAATTCAGTTGTTTGGGACATTTTGTTCCACGACCTGCAGAATGTCTTTAATAATGAATAATATGAGTCGGTTGCTGCCTTTTCCGGGTTTTTTGTGGGCGATTCGCAGTAAACAAACAGCTTGTCTTTCGGACGAGTCATTGCTACATATAGCAGGTTGATGCTGTCGATAGTCTGCTTCTTCTTTTCAATTGAGAGAAAGTGTTCGAAAGCAGTGTCTTGTAGCGAACTCATGCTGAATAATCCTGTACTCAGATTTGCGCCGGGGTAGAGTGCGTCTGGTTCAAAGTCTATCCAAATATTGTTGCTGTGCGACCGTTCGGTCAGTATCGGGTAAATGATGATTGGTGATTCAAGTCCTTTTGATTTGTGTATGGTGAGTAATTTGACGGCGTCTATTTCTTGCGATATCTTTGCGTAGCTTTTGTTTTTTTGTTTCTCAAACCATTTTAAGAACTTGGCTGTATTGGAATTGTGTCGGATACAGTAGTTGTTTACCGTGTTTAAAAACGATGACACATATGCGGTTTCTATTTCGTTGAGGTCGAATATACGCACTATCTCCTCACAGCAGTCGTAAAGCGATAGTTGCTCCAGTTTGCTTACGTCCAGGGTTATCCCTATGTCAGAAAGTAGTCGTGTGATTGGATTGGTTCCTTCTTGTCTCGGCTTTGGTTCCGATGTGTATCTATTGTGGCCGAGTAGTCTTTTTGATGCAGGGTTTCGAGTCTCTTTAATAATAGGGCAGCATGTATGTTGTCGTTGGGTTGAAGTATGAGTTTCAACACGGTTTCAATAATATCAACGGCAATGCTGTTGCTCAGCCGAAACGATTCGCTGGATGCGGCTGGGATGTCATTTTGTATAAGCAGTTGACTGATTGCTGAGAGCGATTTGTTGTTTCGTGCAATGATAGTGATGTCCTTGTATTTGTATCCCTTTTCATCGTGCTGTATGCGGATTTGGTCGACAATCGAGCCGAAAATGCTTTCGCAGTTCTTGTTGTCCCAAAACGATATTTGCAGGTGCCCCCCATCGTGGTAGTGATTTTGGTGTACCGCGGCCCGGCCGTTGTCGGCATATTCGGCGCCAAGGTAGAGTTCTTTAAGTTCTTGGTTGTCGCTGAATATTTGCGAATTGGCAATCCACTCGAAAAACGAATTGTTGAATTGTATGATGTTTCCGCCGGTTCTGTAATTGGTGTCAAGGTCCAGTCTGCTGTAGTGGTCACGAAGTGTGGTGTCGTGTTCGCCTTCAACTTCGGGAAGTCTCACAAATTGTTCGGCATCGCCTTGTCGCCACCTGTATATTGCTTGCTTTCCGTCGCCGACTACAAACGATGTCTGGTTTGACGCCAGTCCGTTTTCAAGTAGCGGAATAAGATTCTGCCATTGAAGTTTCGAGTTGTCTTGGAATTCGTCAATCAGGTAATGGTGGTAATGATTGCCGATACGTTCATAGATGAAGGGAACGGGTTCGTTTCGTACCACCTCGTTGATGCGTTTGTTGAATTCCGAGATGTGCACCAGCCCATTTGCAGTGTAATAGTCTTGAATTATTTTATTCATCTCGTTCAACAACGCTATCGAGTAAAGGTTCTTTCTGGCCGCCTCCAAAGTGTTGACTGATGTTGCCAGCGAACGAATCTTTTGGACTGATGATACAATATCCGGGTAGAGTCTCTCTATGGCTTCCTGCTCTTTAGGAGTGGAGCTCTTGTTGCTGGTCGATCGTCCCTCTACAAATGCATCCACAAAACTCGAATAGTTTCCCTTTCCCCCTTCGGAATATTTTTGCAGATAACCGTACACGCCTTTCTTCTTTTGATGAAAAGATTCACTCGTCAGCCCTTCATCGTGTATTGCAGTCATCATCTCATGGGCTAAGGCTGTCATACCCTCCGATTTTGTTTCAATTTCGGAGTCCAACTTACGCCTTATTATTAGGAAATCCTCAATCTGTATAACCTTCAACCTCTCCAAACGGGACATCATGTCCTCGTGGAAAAGCTCTTCGGCAATTTTTTCCAATTCTTGTTGTATGTCATGCCGCTTGCCGTTTTCCATGTTCGATTCCGAAAAACAGCATGTTACGTTTGTTATCGCAGTGGCATCGTGCAATCCTATTTTTTCAAGCAGTATATCTACCGATTCTTGTATGATGACCGATGAGTCGAGTTGGAGGTCAAAGTTGACGGGGAGTTTCATGTCGTGGGCAAAAGTTAACACAATCTGATGCATAAAACTGTCGATGGTGCTAACCGCAAATTCCGAATAACGGTGCAGTATGGCTGAGTGGACAATCTCACACCGTCTTCGAAGTTCGTTTAAATCAATACCTAATTCGCTCATGAGCAAATCCGCCATCTTGCCCACATCGTTGTCCGTGTCCTTGATTTCGCACAAATCGCTAAGCACTCGTGTCTTCATCTCATTGGCGGCTTTGTTTGTAAATGTGATGGCCAGTATGCGGGTGAATTTATTTGACAATTCGTGGTTTGTTTTGCCGTCAAGAGCCAATTTCAGGTACTCTTTTACCAATGTAAATGTTTTCCCCGAGCCTGCCGATGCGCGGCATACAATAAATTTGCCTTTTTTCTCAGTCATGGTCGCCATTGTTTTCTGAAATGCAAAAATACAAAAGTTTGATAGTATTTGCCGGAAAGTTTTTTACATTTTTTTGTTGATATTGTAAAAAAGTTGTATCTTAGCATTCCAAAACGGCCATGCATTAGTTGTGGCTATGTGTTTGTAATAAAATTAAAAACAATAATATGGAAACAAAAAAAACACCCAAAGCTGACCTCGAAAATAAGAAAGGTCTCTTTTTGGAGATAGGTTTGGTGGTGATTCTTGCAGCTTCATTGGTTGCCTTCAACATCAAATCCTATGATATCGAAAAGGCTGAGATCGTCGAGCGTCAGGCTGTCGAAGAAATTGAGGAAATCATTCTCAATACTGCTGAAGAACTTCCCCCACCACCTCCGCCAGAACCGATTCAAGTTCAAACTGAAATGGTAATTGTTGAAGACGATGCCGAGATTGAAGTTGAAGTAGGTTTGATCGACGTGTCAGACGATTCCGACAATGCTATGGAGGACTTTACCCCTGTAGTTGTTGAAGATGAAGTCGCCGAAGTCGAAGAACAAGTGTTTGTTTTCGTTGAGGAAAACCCCAGCTTCCCCGGTGGTGACGAAAAGCGCATCGAGTTTATGAAGAACAATATTAAGTATCCGCAATTGGCTAAAGATAACAATATCACAGGTCGTGTATTCTTGAAATTCGTTGTCGAAAAAGATGGTTCAATTACCAATGTGCGTGTTGTCCGTGATATCGGTGGCGGTTGTGGCGAAGAAGCTATGCGTGTCGTTAAGGCTATGCCCAAATGGAATCCTGGTAAACAGAGAGGTCAGCCCGTCCGCACTGAGTTCAACTTGCCCGTTATATTTAGTTTGCAATAATTGCTACAAAAATAATTATATGAGAGGCTCCCGGCAGGTAGCCTCTCTTTTTAATGCTATATGATTTCTGTAAATAATTTATCTGTCGTTTTCACCGGACAAGAGCTATTCAGCAATGTGACTTTTAATATCCAAGACAAGGACCGCGTGGGACTGGTCGGAAAAAATGGTGCTGGCAAATCCACTTTGCTCAAGGTGCTTTGCCGTAGCGTTGAGCCAGAAACCGGTAGCATAGTTGTCGCATCAGGCCAAACAGTTGGATACTTGCCTCAGGAAATGATTCCCAACGGTTCAATGTCCGTTATCAAGGAAACATTAACTGCTTTTTCCGAAATCGACCACTTGGAGCAAGAACAGCTCCGCCTTGCCGATGTCATTGCCAGCAGAACCGATTACGAGTCTGCCGAATACACAAGATTGCTCGATCTGTATCACGACAATTCCGAACGGATGCTGATGCTTGGTGCGGCCAATCGTCAGGAACGGGCCGAAAAAATCCTTCATGGTTTGGGCTTTAAGCAATCCGATCTGGACCGTCCCATCACCGAATTCAGCGGTGGGTGGCAGATGCGTGTGGAATTGGCCAAACTGCTTCTCCGACAACCCGACTTTCTTTTGCTCGACGAGCCTACGAACCACCTCGACATCGAGTCGATCCAGTGGATCGAGACCTTCCTCTCCAATTACGCCGGAGCCGTTGTCCTGGTTTCGCACGACCGTTCGTTTCTCGATAACATAACCAAACGCACAATCGAAATTACCGCAGGAAAAATATACGACTATAAAGTGTCATATTCGGAGTATGTGATACAAATGCAGGAGCGCAGGGCCAGCCAAATGGCGTCGCTGACCCATCAGCAACGGCAGATCGCTCAGATAGAGGCATTTGTTGAACGATTCCGCTATAAGGCCACAAAGGCCAAGCAAGTGCAGTCGCGCCTTAAGATGCTCGACAAAATCGAAGCGGTTCAGGTTGACGAAATCTCTACCGAACAGATCCATTTCCAATTCCAGCCGGCTCCTCATTGCGGTAAAGTGGCTTTTGAAACAGCACAGCTGGGGAAGTCTTATGGCGACCATCGTGTTTTTGACTCGGTCGACATGTTGATTGAGAGCGGCAGCAAAATCGCCTTTGTGGGCAAGAATGGCGAAGGCAAATCAACAATGGCTAAAATCATTGTTGGTGAATTGTCTGATTATTCGGGAGTGTTTAAGTTGGGCCACAATGTGTCAATTGGGTACTATGCGCAAAATCAGGCTGCTATGCTCGATGGTGAGAAAACGGTTTTCCAAACCATCGACGATATTGCCATGGGCGATATCCGTCCTAAAATACGCAACATTCTTGGAAGTTTTCTTTTTGGTACTGAGGACATCGAGAAGAAAGTCAAAGTCCTTTCCGGTGGAGAGAAGGCCAGATTGGCTTTGGCAAAGTTGTTGCTTTCTCCTTGCAATCTATTGGTGCTCGATGAGCCGACTAATCACCTCGATATGAATTCCAAAGATATATTGAAAAACGCTTTGCTGCAGTATGATGG
>CALEPD010000254.1 GCA_937910265.1 uncultured Bacteroidales bacterium | reverse complement strand
TCAGGTCAAATCCATCTCCAATATCAGCACCGATGCCAGCAACCTCGAGCGTCTCAACCGTTGGGCCTCGGCATTGCGTATTTGGGAAGAGCAACCTGTAATGGGTTGTGGTCCGGGAACCTATCAGTTTCTTTACGCAGGCTATCAACGCAGCTACCAACTTTCAGTTATCAGCACCAATTCGGGCAACAGGGGCAATGCCCATAGCGAATATATCGGTCCGCTTGCCGAGCAAGGGGTGCCTGGCGCGGCATTGGTTGTCGCTATATTTGTGGCAACATTTGTTACCGGGGTGCGCGTCTATCGTACTGCCACCAACAAAACTGTTGCCAACATGGCTTTGGCGTACACGCTCAGTTTGCTCACCTATTATGTGCATGGTGTATTCAACAATTTTCTCGACACCGATAAACTGTCTGTACCGTTTTGGGCCTTTACGGCCACTATAGTGGCGCTCGATTTGTATTCGGAAAAGAAAACCTCCCCGAAGAAAGATGCTTTGGAGTCAGGGAAGTCAGACCCCACCTTAAATGACAATTCTCAGGCATAGCATATTTTGCTTTCATCCCGTTTCCCTCTGTCATTATATTCCAATCCAATTGTTCCACAATGTAAGGATTCTGGCTGTAGTGTGACTCAGTATGGATGTGTATAAGGCACTTGATTTATATCACCCATCATACCAATCGACACCCTCCGATTGGGTGGGGTGTATTCTCGGGATTCGGTTTTGTGGCAGCACACAGCCGCGTTGTGTCAACTCCGACGTTGATACGATGAACGAATTTGGGCGGTTACATGGTCCTTTGTCAAGTAACCGCCTATTCCGTATTCTCTGAAAGGGATTGTTTAGTACGATATAGCTGGAATGAATGTGGTGTTATCGTCTAAATTGTCCAGATTGTCATTGTCTGATTTTTTGGGATTGGCATACCTGCTCGGACGTGTACAGTCGCTCATATTACTTTGTATGTCGGCTATCTCTTCGTTTGTCAGGCGTTCCCCGTCACTCAAAATGAATCGATCTTTCCAATAGGGGAATATCTCTGCCATTTCTCCACTGTAGTAGAAGTCAAAGCCAATAGCACCGAATGTGTATATCTGTTCATTTACTGTGATGTGGCTGCCGCCGCATATTGGATTTGCTTTCGGTTCCGATTGCTCGAATCCAATATTAAATAAAGTGAACAATATTTCGGGACGGTCGCTGATGTCGTATCCAGCTCGTTTCCATTGTAACATGGTCTGGTGAAGGATACATCCAGTGTAGATGTACGAGTAAAGATGATTGCGGTAATCTACCAAGCGGTTGTAGCGTTCGGTCTGGTGGTCTTCTGTTTCAAAATCGAGCAGGTGCTCATAAGCTGTGCCCATATAAAACACCGATGCACTATCCTTCAAGTGTTCTTCAACAGCTATGGCTGTTAGGTTTTTGATACCGTTTACTCCATACGAGAATTGCGATTGGACACTCAGCACTTTCATCGGGCCGAGATATTTCTTGAAGGTTTCCCGTTTTGAGTTAAACAGTCGTATTTGTTCTCCGATAAGGCAACTGACAATCATGCGGGGCTCCACGCCTGTTAGCCTTCCGGCTTCATTTATCAAGGCGCTGTCGTTGACAATGGCCTCTTTTAAGGCTTGCCATTCAACAGTGTTCATCCAGGGTATGACAGTGGGGTTGTTTTGCTGCTCTTGTTGGTCAATCACCTCATTCAGTTTCTGCATAAACTGCGAGTATCCGCTGTCAACGTCTGTAATGTACATCGATGCGGCGGCAAGCATTTTGTCAATTATCATGGGGTCGTCACTCTGAAGGGCTGCTTCGGTGATGAGCTTCGCATTTGCCGGGTAGAATTTTGCAAATGCGGCCAATTTGAAATATTGGTCAATCCAATCTTGGTGCACTTCTTGTTCGGCAATGGTCGAGTCTTGCAGCGACTCCATTTCCGACACCGACATCATGTATCGGTAATTCTTGTCCTCGGCACCTTTGTTGTTGGTTCCGCCAAGCATGTAAAATGCCCATGCTCCAATAATGGCGAATCCTGCTAAAGCAAACAGACCCACTACAATGTCGAAGATCTTTCGAATTGTAGTGCGTCTGTTCCAGCTGTTTTTTATTCGTTTGATTAAACTAAGTTTTTCAGCCATTCGACTTTTTCAAATAAGGTAACGTCCATCAGTATGAAGGTGATTGCTCCGGCAAGGTATCCGACAAGTGCCAACAAGGTGATGTTTTTAACATACCAGATGAAGTCGATTTTCTCCATGCCCATAACTGCAACACCGGCAGCCGAGCCAATGATGAGGAGGCTGCCGCCTGTACCGGCACAGTATGCGAGGAATTCCCAGAACGGGTGGTTGACGGCAAAGATTACCTCTTCTCCGGTAATGGGGTACATGCCCATCGATGCGGCTACCAAAGGTACATTGTCGACAATGGATGACAAAACGCCGATGATGAGGTCGATGATGAAGAATCCTACCGGTTCGTTTCCAATCGACATGTCGAGGAATGTGTTGTTTAATCCGGTCGAAAGCATGCCCAGTGCTCCGCAAGTTTCCAAACAAGCCACTGCCATGAGAATACCTAAGAAGAACAGTACACTGGGAGTGTCAACATGCTCTAATGTGCTGACAGCTGTCGGCAATTTGACGTTCTCTTTCGAGTGTTTGCGGCTTACTATCTCAGTGACAATCCACAAGACTGACAATGAGAACAACATGCCAAGGTAGGGGGGGAGGTGGGTGAGGGTTTTGAATACAGGAACAAAAATAAGACCGCCAATTCCAAGGCAGAGAATGAGAATTTGCCAGCGGCGTTCAATTACAATGCCTTCATTCGATTGTGCAGGAGGAACAATGTCTCCTTTCAAAATGGCACCCAAAATTAGGCAGGGTACAACCATGCATACGAGTGATGGAACGATGGTTTTGAGCATGATGTTGAAGGTGGTCACTTGTCCGCCAATCCACAGCATAATGGTTGTTACATCTCCGATGGGGCTCCATGCTCCACCGGCATTGGCGGCGAGAATTACAATGCCGGCAAACAGCCATCTCTCTTTCTGGTCGGCAATGAGTTTGCGAAGTAATGCGCACATTACGATTGCAGTTGTCATGTTGTCGAGTATTGCGGAAAGGAAGAAGGTTAGTATGCTCAAAATCCATAATAATTTCTTTTTGTTGCGGGTTTTGATAAGATCCGTAATGATTCGAAATCCTTGGTACTCGTCAACCAAAGTTACGATTGTCATTGCTCCCAAGAGGAAGAATACAATTTCAGCAGTTGCTCCCAAGTGATGGGTCAACTCTCCTTGCCAAGTGCTACCAACAGGAAGGTATTCGGCAAATACGTTTCCCGAAAATGCGTAAAGAGTCCATAATAATACTCCCAGCAAGAGTGCTGAGGCCGTTTTGTTTACTTTTAACGGATGTTCTAATGCAATGCATCCGTATCCAATAATGAACGTGGCGACAATTGCTACTAACATGATATTTTATTTTAGTTATTTGTGTGATGTTAATTATTTAATTATTTTGTCTTATCTTTTCTGTTGGCGTTGTTGCTGTTTTTGCATCTCTTCGGTCATGCGTTGCATCTCCTCGAGGCGCTTCTGGAATTTGCTTTTTTTCTGTGGTTTGTTTTGATTCTTTGAATCGTAGGCAACCATTCTTGCTCTAACTTTCTTTTCGCTGGTGAATTTTCTGATGAGTACCATCTGTATCATGGTCAACGACAGCGAGCAGAAATAGTAGAGGTTCAGTGCGGCACTTTGGCTGTTGAAGATGAAAAGCATCATGAAGGGCATGAAGTACATCATGAATTTCATGCCAGGCATGGTCTGCTGTTGGTCGCGCATGGTGTACCAAGTGTAGAAGAATTGCATGCCGAACATCAAAAGGCAGAACAACGATACATGGTCGCCATAGAAAGGTATGGTGAATCCGAAATCAAGGATGCTGTCGTAGGTCGAAAGGTCGTCGCACCATAAGAACGGTTGCTGGCGAAGCTCGATGGAGGCAGGGTAGAATCGGAACATGGCAAGCAAAATAGGCATTTGTATCAGCACCGGTAGGCATCCGGCCATGGGGTTGTATCCGGCTCTTCTCTGCAAACGCATCATTTCTTGCTGTTTCTGCATCACCTGATCAGGATTGGGATATTTTTTGTTGATTGCTTCCATCTCCGGACGCAATATTTTCATGATGGCACTTCCTTGGTACGATTTATATGTCAATGGGAACAGAACCAAGCGCATCAGGAATGTCAGCACGATAATGATAATACCGTAATTCCAATTGAATTGTTCGAGGAAGTTGAATACCGGAATGATGACAAAACGGCTGATCCACTGGGTAAGGAAGAATCCCCAACCCAACGGAAGCATGCGCTCGAAACCTTGTTTCATGCTGCGGAGTTCGCGGTATTTGCTGGGTCCATAGTAAAAACTCATGCCCATGGTGCAGTCACTGTCTCCGTTGTAGGTCAGTCCGATGACGCTGCTCATGTCGCACAGGTAATTCAATGAAGTGTCTGTGCGGTCTGTGGTGGTGGCGAGGTCCGCATTCTCAAACACGCTGTCGGCCATCAATATGGCGCAGAAGAACTGCTGTTTGAATGCAATCCATTCAGTGGAGGTCTTAACCAGTTCTTTGTCGTCACGGCCAAGTTTCAGCTGGTCAACATTGTCGTTGCTGGGTTTGAAATAGATGTTTGAGTTGTATTTCTCGCTGTCTTTGTTTCGATTGTTGCTGTTTTTCAAACTTTGGTCAACCTTCTCTTGGCGACTCATGTTGTTGCTCCAATGGAAATCCATGTAGGATGTCTTTCTCACTACGTCACTCAATTCATGGAAATGGATGTCAAAGTCAACGTCATAGCGGTCGTGGTATAGCGTGTAGCAGAATTCGAGATACTTGTCGCGTTGAATCATGTTGCTGTCGTCGTTGACAAAAGCTCTCATGCTGACTGTGATGGAATCTCCCTCTTCAAGAACCTTGATTTGGTCTTTGGCAGCATCCATCTCAACGCCGTTGATGTATGGGGTGAACACTAAGTCTTTGGTGTTGATTACTCGGTTGTCCTCAGTCGAAAAGACAAGGTTCATGTTGTCTTTGTTCGGGGTGATCAAGTGCAGCGGTGTATTGTTGTATGTGCGGTATTCTGCAAGCGTTACGCGCTCTACCATGGCACCCATGTTGGTGATATCCACCTGCATGAGGTTGTTTTGTATGCTGATGTTGAGCGAGTCTCCAGCCGCAGAGGCGTTGAAAGCGCCCATGTCAACATGAAGGTTCTTTCCCAGCATTTTCTGGGCAGCAGTGTCTCCTGCAGCAGCCAGGCTGTCAAGGCGTGCCCGTACGGCGTTAAGGCTGTCAGCCAAAGCTACGGAGTCGGTGTAAGCCTTTTGTATGGAGTCCCGGCGTGCAATCATGGCGGCTTGTTCTTCTTTCGAAGGGGATATCCACCACATGTATCCTATAAATATGCCGAAAAGTAATACAAAACCGATGATAGTGTTCTTGTTCATAAAGTAATAATTATATTAAAAAGTTTTTCTTGTGTAATATTTTAATCTATTTGATTTATATCTATATTGTTGTATCTTTTGTCGATGGGTAAAATAAACTGCAAATGTACGCAAGTTGTGCGACATTTCCAAATTTTATTTAAAATCATTTCAAGCGGATTCTGCAATTATGACGCTATCGTACTTTCTGTGTTTTTTCTCTGCAGGGGCTGTTTAAATTCATAAGTTGTTATATTTCGATTCATTTTGTTGGTTTCCATTTTATAATGTTGCTTTGGGGCGTCTTCCGCATTTTGTGCAGACCTCAAACAATCTTCCTTTTTAAAGTCATGGGTATTCACTATCTCCATTCTGTTTTTGTAATGTGGGATTCAACTGTTTTACAGGTCACTTGAGCAAATTATTTATAAATTAAAAAAATATTCTTATCTTTGCCGAATATAATAATTATAAAGATGAAACTGCAAAAAACTCATTGTGGCCTAATAATGATGGTGGTTACAACACTCGTTGTTTACTCATGCGGCAATGCGGATGTACAGTCGGCCAATGTACAGGATACGGTTTGCCCTGAAACAACGTGTGACAACATTTACGATGACGATCAGGAACGTTCGGATATGTATGCCGACAGCATGATGGATGAAAGTGAGCTTGAAATCATTGAGGAAGAAGTTGAGCCCGCCCCGAAACCTGCGGCAAAACCTGCTGCAAAGAAAACCATCTACGTCTCTGGATACGGTGCCAATGGCGAAGTCTGGGGACATGTCACAATGACTGGCAATAAAGGCCGTGGCACAATCCACGACTCTGAGGAAAACACATTGTCGGTTACTTGCTACAAACAAGGTGACGAGTTAATCGCTGTCGACCAGAACAGCCGTCAGTATGTGTTTAAGATTTGATATTCAACGTAACAAAATAGATACAAGATATAAATCATGAAAACTGTAAAAGAATTACAAATTATCGCAACTCAAGTAAGAAGAGACATTCTTCGCATGACAACTGCTGCAAAATCCGGTCACCCTGGTGGCTCAATGGGCACAGCCGACTGGATGGTTGCTATGCAGTACAACCTGATGGACCATCAGCCCGAAAACTTTACAATGGATGGTAATGGCCAGGATATGTTGTTCGTTTCGCAAGGACACATCACTCCGGTAATCTATTCCGTCATGGCCCGTGTAGGATTCTTCCCTGTTGAGGAACTCAATACATTCCGTAAGTTCGGCACACGTCTGCAGGGCCACCCCTCAACCGAGCACGCATTGCCCGGCATCCGCATGGCGTCCGGATCTCTCGGACAGGGCATGAGTGTAGGAATTGGTGCGGCGTTGGGTAAAAAGATGACCAACGACCCCCACATCGTTTACACTCTTCATGGCGATGGCGAATTGCAGGAAGGTCAGATTTGGGAGGCAGCCATGTTTGCAGGTGCAAAAGGTGTCGACAACTTGATTTCCACAATAGACTTCAACAATCAGCAAATCGATGGCACCACCACCCAAGTTATGGATTTAGGCGACCTGAAAGCCAAATTCGAATCGTTTATGTGGAAGGTTGTCGTTATCGAGAATGGCAACGACATGCAGCAGGTAATCGATGGCATGGCGTCTGCTAAGAATCTTGCCGGTAAAGGCTCTCCGGTTGTCGTCATTCTCAAAACCGAGATGGGATACGGTGTCGACTTTATGCAAGGTACCAACAAATTCCATGGGGCTGTTGTTTCTGCCGACGACCTGCCTAAGGCCTTGGCTCAGCTCCCCGAAACCGAATTAGGCGATTTTTAGGATTATCTATTTTGTATTGCGTCTGAAGTGAAACGGCTCTCTTTTATATTGTTGTTCGCGGTAATGTTCCTCTCCGCTCATGCTCAGCGGCTGGAGTATTCTGCGTCTCAATCGCAGGAACGAACCAGATTGTTGCTGATTCTCGATTGCTCGAACAGCATGTGGGAACAATGGCAAAGCGACTCGAAGATAAAAATCACTCAAAAGGTTTTACTTAAATTCATCGATAGTGTAGCAAGTAAAAACAACATTGACGTGGCATTGAGGGTGTTCGGTCATCTCAATAAGGATGCCTTCGGCACCCGTCTCGAAGTGCCGTTCTCTGACGATAACAATTATAAAATCCAGAGTAAAATCAAGACACTTGTCCCCAACGGCGGTTGTACGGCTGCGTCTGCCCTTACCGATGCATTGAACGATTTCCCGGCCACAGGTTCATCGCGTAATATCATTCTGATTATCACCGACGGAATGGACGACTGTGACGGAAATATATGCACCGTGGCCCGGCATGTGCAGTTAAGCGGAGTGATAGTCCAAACGTTTATCTTGGGCATCGGCAATCCCAGCGACTTTCAGAATAGTTTGTCGTGTGCAGGTCAATTCACCTATCTCCCCAACGAGGAACAATATGACGAGGCTTTGTACAATATCTTCACCCTCTCCGAAATGAGGTCTGACGTGGTTGTCACTGTCCGTGACGCTTCGGGTATGATGTACGAAACCGATATCCCCATTGCGTTCTACGACAAGCAAACGCATGTGGCAAAGTATCACACCATCTATTCGATGGATTCCCGCTATGTACCCGACACATTGCAAATCGACCCATTGGTTGAATACGATGTAACACTGTTCTCTCAACCTCCTATGGTTATGAAAGGGGTAAAATTCCCGCCCGATTCGCTCTGTCACTTGAATATTGAAATAGAGCAGGGGGGGCTGAGAGTACGAAGCGAGCAACACCGAGTCAACTGGTCGGTCCCTGTCTACAAGATGTTGGTGCGCAAGCATGGCGAGTCTGCCATCATGACTACGCAGGATTTGGGAACCCAGCAGTATTACCGTGCGGGCTTTTACGATATCGATGTGCTTACTACTCCGGTGTTGCACTTAGACGGTGTCGAAATCCGCAGTGGGGCCAATACCGATCTTACAATTCCAATGTCAGGATTGCTCAATCTTACCAAACCAAAGACCATATGTGTGGGAAGTGTTTTTAAATTCGAGAACGGAATCCTGACTTGGGTGTCTGATTTGAATCCTAATAGCATAAATGAAAGATTGTTGTTGCTCCCTGGCGAATATCAATTGGTGTTGAAGCCTCAAGGAAACACTTCTTACGAGTCTGTACAAGTGCAGCGCTTCAGTATCAAGTCGGGACAGCAGACCAATGTATATCTTCAATAAGAATAAAATTTGCGAATATGAAATACGAACTTCAAAATCAAAAAGAATTGCGTACCGGCATGGGCGAAGGCCTTGTTGAAGCCGGTAGGCTTAACGCCAATGTAGTGGCATTGAGTGCCGATGTGACTGGCTCTGTCAAAATGGATGGATTCGCTAAAGCTTATCCTGACCGATTCATTCAGTGTGGTATTGCCGAGGCCAATATGGTTGGCATTGCCGCAGGTCTTTCTCTTTGTGGCAAAGTGCCTTTCTTGGGAGGCTTTGCCGAATTTGTAACTGGACGTGTCTATGACCAAATACGTCAAGTTGTGGCTTACTCAAATAAAAACGTCAAAATTTGCGGCTCCCATGCTGGTATTTCTCTCGGCGAGGATGGTGCTACCCACCAAACTATGGAGGATATCGGTTTGATGAAGGCTCTGCCGCGCATGACTGTGTTGGTGCCTTGCGATTTCAATCAGGCTAAAGCTGCCACCATTGCGGCTGCCGAACATGATGGTCCGGTATACTTGCGTCTCGGCCGTTCAAAAATGCCTAATTTTACCCCGGAAAATGCTCCTTTTGAAATAGGTAAGGCTCAATTATTGGTCGAAGGTAGCGACGTGACGCTCTTCGCATGCGGACACCTTGTATGGGAAGCCCTCGAGGCTGCCAGAATCCTCAAAGAAGAGGGCATATCTGCTGAGGTTGTCAATATCCATACCATCAAACCTCTCGATAGCGAAGCCATCATTGCCTCTGCTCGTAAAACCCGCGCAGTTGTCACCTGTGAGGAGCATCTTATAAACAATGGTCTCGGCGACAGCGTTGCGCAAGTGTTGGCCATGAATTGCCCCACACCAATGGAATACGTTGCAGTTGACGACCGCTTCGGTGAATCAGGAACTCCTGACGAAATGCTCACCAATTACGGTCTTCGTGCATCCGACATTATCAATAAGGTACGGGTTGTAATGAAGCGCAAATAACAATGAAAATCGCTGTTTTTTGTGGTGCCCGTATATCGGACAATCCAAAATATCAATCAGCTGCTACTTCGATGGGGCAGCTGATTGCTTCTTTGGGACATTCGCTTGTTTATGGGGGAAGCAATTTGGGCTACATGGGAGTGGTGTCCGATGCCGCGCTTCGTTCCGGTGCCCACGTCACTGGTGTTATTCCGACATTCTTTTCTGACGAGGTAATTAATTCTCAGCAGGTCTCAGAGTTGATTCTGGTGAAGGATTTTGCCGAGAGAAAGTCTGTCATTGCCGATATGTCGGATGCGTTTATTGCCCTTCCGGGTGGTATCGGTACGCTCGACGAGGTTACCGAAATGTTGACGTTCAACCAGATTAAACGCTTTCCACGATCCAAGACTGTGGCCATTCTGAATGTCGATGGCTATTATGATTCATTTCTTCTTCAATTGAAGCAAATGGTTTCTTGTGGACTTTTTGATTCTGAGACATACAACTCGATTGTGGTTTCCGACAATCCGGCATCGTTAATGGATTCCATCGTTCGACGTGCACCCCGTATGTCGAAATCGAAATATGTGCGCGGATTGCAGTGCGAGAAAGCTATGTATCTCGACGTTTTCAATCCTAAAATGGCCTACTACGACCCTGCTACACTCGAATTGTTTAAAGGCGGACGTCTCTTCGAGAGTAGGTATAAGACTACATTTCCCGACGGTGTCGATGTGAGCAGAGTCTCTAAGATTGCAAGTCCGGAATATCCTGTGGTAACACGCAAATTGTTGTTACAACCCGGTAGGGTGGTCCTTTTTGAGGCTGGATTTATTTATAAGGATGTATTCGTAATGGCCGACGTTTTAGTCAAACATGAAGATGGCCGCATTGATATCTACGAGGTGAAAAACTCGAAGCAGATAAGCGATACGTTCCGCAACGACGTGTCAGTTCAATGTTTCGTTATCGATAATGCTCTTAAAAGTCAGTATCCTTCCGATAACTTGCAGTGGAATATTGATAGTTTCTCTATAGTGTACAACGATGGCACTGAGGGTTTTGTGGTTGAAGATGTTTTATCATACGCTTTATCTCAAAGTGTTGATGTACAGCAGCGGGTTGATCGCATGCGTGAAGTGTTACGGCACAATGAACCTCAGATTGTTCCGGGCCGGCATTGTGAATCGCCTTACGAATGCCCATATAAACGCTATTGCTCACGTACAGTATAGTTTGTGTGTGCTTTCAACCGAGCTGTTTGTCTCGCAAACAGGCATGGTTTTGAATAAATAAAAAAGGAGGTTCATTTGGAACCTCCTTTTTTATTATTTAAATCCGGTATTAGTACGGAAATGCAATCTCACGTTCAATTACTTGATAGGGAGTGTTGTTGCGATAAATGGTTTGGCGTACCCAGTTGTCCTCCTCGTCGTATTCGTACACATAGCTGTGTTTCCAGTTGAGGTGTTCGTCATAATTGAAGCTTGAAACTTCAATCACGTGGTCATGATTGTCGTAGTAGTAGGTGGTGAGCGCAACCAGAAACTCATCGGCATCGTAGAATCTCCATTCAATACGGTTTCCGTGGTTGTCGTATTTGTACAGGTAACGCTGTTTCAAGTCTCCTTCTCTGTTGTAGAACTCTAATTCGGTATTGTTTCCCTGTGAGTCGTATTTGTATACGCGACGTTCAGTCATTGTGCCGTCGGCGTCGAAACTTTGTTCTTCAACCAAACGGTTGTTTTCATAACGTGACGATTCTTTCTTTGTCATCATCTGTCCCAGATAAACGGTACGTTCAATACGGTTTCCGTTTTTGTCGTTCAAATATGCGGTACGGCCGGTAAGGGCATTGTTTTCGTCATATTCATTCCAGCCCAATGGATATCCGTTCACATCAAAGTAGTAGGAATACCATGTGTATGACCCGTCTTTTCTTCTGATTTTATCTTGGAAATTGCCACGTTTGTCGAATGTGATGGAGTCAATGCATACCAATTGGCGTCCACCGTTCTTTCCGCCGTGAAGGTTGTAGGTGTATTCTATGACGTAAAGGGCATTTCCATTAATGCTCATTTCAGCGCGGGAGTTTTTGCGCGGTTTGCTCTGTGCAAAAGCAGATGCTATAAATAGAACTGAAAGTGAGATTGTTATGAATTTCTTCATTTTGTGTTAAATTGATTTTGTTTTTTGATAACGTGACTATTGTCGTTCTATTGTGTTGGTGTTGTGTTTTTTCCTTTTCCATACAAGGAAAAGAATGTATGTCGAAACGGTGATGATGGCCCCGATGCCGTATCCAATCCATCTGGGCAAGATGGTTCCCAACCCCTCTTTTTCGGCTACAAACAGGAAGCATCCAGTTACCATGGTCATGAACAAGGCTGGTATCAGCGAGATGTAATGGCACTTGTTTTTTAGAGTGAGGAATATGGTTATTGCCCATAATGTAATGGTGGCAAGCACCTGGTTGCTCCATGCAAAATACCTCCAGATTATGTCGAATCCTTTTGCATCAACAATGCTGTAAATCAATATGGCTGCGGTTACGGCGAATATGGGTAGGGCAATAATGATACGGCTGCTTATTCTTTTTTGACTGTAGTTCAGAAAGTCCGCCACAATAAGACGGGCCGATCTGAGCGCAGTGTCTCCCGATGTGATTGCCGCACTGATTACACCGATTATGGTGATTGTGGCAATTATGGGGCTGAACCATTCGTTCGCGATAATTCCAACCATGGTGTTTCCGCTTTGTCCTGCACTCAATTCAGGTTTTGCATGGAAGAAGTAAGCTGCTGCCGCTGCCCATATCAGTGCAACGACTCCCTCGGTAATCATTGAGCCGTAAAAAATGGGGCGGCATTGTTTCTCGCTGACCATGCAACGTGCCATAAGTGGAGATTGTGTGGCGTGGAATCCGCTGATGGCTCCACATGCAATGCTAATGAACATCATCGGGAATATCGGGTTCCGCACAGCGTCGGGATGTCTGTTTCCCAGTCCTTCCCATAGTTCGGGTATGTGTGGCTGGTACAAAATAAATGCAACAATCAGTGCAATGGCCATCCCAATCAGCATCAATCCGAATATGGGGTAGATTTTTCCTATAAGCTTGTCAATCGGCAATACTGTGGCAACAAGATAATATGCGAAAATAATTCCTATCCAGATGAATATATTCCAATCGGGGGTGAAGTTGTTGTTGAGCAGGATTGCCGGGGTGTTGATGAATACCGCGCCAACCAATACCATCAATATTATTGTGAATATCCGCATCACAACCTTACCGCGCTTGCCAAGGTATTCCCCGTGTATTTCAGGAAGGGATGCTCCGTCTTTTCTTATGGAGATGAATCCGGCTATGAAATCATGTACAGCGCCTGCAAAAATGCTTCCCAATGTGATCCATATAAACGACGAGCTTCCGAATTGGGCTCCCATTATGGCACCGCATATCGGTCCCACGCCTGCTATGTTGAGAAATTGTATGAGGAATATTTTCCATGGCTTCATGGGTACATAGTCAACCCCGTCAGCTTTTGTAATTGCCGGCGTAACCCGCTTGGGGTCAACTCCTATTACCTTTTCCAATATTTTGGCATATATGAAATATCCCAATAATAGGAGTATTATGCACAATATCAGACTTTTCATAATTCAACTTCGTCTCGGAATGAGGGGATGTCAACTTTTTTCCAACCAACTTGTCTTAATGTTTCCTTGAATCGCACTTGCGATTCGGCTTCGCCGTGTACTAAGAAAATCTTTTTCAATTTCCGTTTGTCTTGGCAGCCTATGTAGTTGATCATTTCGCTGTAGTCAGCGTGTCCCGACAGTGATTCTATACGGCGCAATTCAGCTCGTACAATATGTGGTCGTCCGAATATGCTGACGGTTTTGTCTCCGCGCATGATTTTTGCCCCCAATGTTTTAGGCTCGCAGTACCCAACGCACAGAATTGTCGTTGCGGGGTTCTCAATGT
>CALEPD010000253.1 GCA_937910265.1 uncultured Bacteroidales bacterium | reverse complement strand
AAATTTTGGTACTCTTTTTTTCTACTTAGTGTTGCACTTGTAACTGGAATTTAGGAATGAGCAAAACTTTGTTAAAAAGTAATCTGAAACAACGTTATATATATATTAATAATTTATTATTTTTGCAGTTGAATATAGAGTACAAAACGTATGGATGAAGAATTGAGCAACAACATCACTGACAACAATAAACATTTAGAAGACAGCCCTATACAATCCGACAAATCGAAAGCGTCAGGCGAAACCATTTCGCTCGACAATATGTTCAAAGATTATTGGATAGACTATGCATCGGACGTCATACTCGACCGATCGGTTCCGCACATAGACGACGGACTCAAACCCGTTCAACGAAGAATTCTCCACGCCATGAAGGAGATGGATGATGGACGATTCAACAAAGTGAACACCATCGTCGGTGCCACCATGGCCTACCACCCGCATGGAGACCAGTCGATAAAAGACGCAATGGTAAATATCGGACAAAAAGAACTGCTCATTGACTGCCAAGGTAACTGGGGCAACATTTTGACCGGCGACGACGCCGCCGCTGGCCGATACATTGAGGCAAGGCTGTCGAAATTCGCCAAGGAGGTTGTGTTCAATGCAAAAACAACCCAATGGAAACCAAGTTATGACGGTAGAAACAAAGAACCAGAAACGCTCCCCATCAAATTTCCGTTGCTTTTAGCTCAAGGCACCAAAGGTATTGCAGTCACCCTCACGTCGGTAATACTGCCTTACAATTTCTGCGAACTGCTTGACGCCAGCATCAAAGTACTCAAAAATGAGGAATTTGAAATATACCCCGACTTCCCAACCGGCGGACTCATTGATGTCAGCAAATACAACGACGCAGCACTTGGCGGAAGACTGCGCATACGTGCCAAGATGCATTACGATGAGAAACGCAAAGCCATCGTAATCACAGAACTTCCCTACACTGTAACCACGGATGTGCTAATCGACAGCATATTAAAAGCTAACGAAAAGGGGAAAATCAAAATCAAGAAAATAGACGACAACACTGCGGCTACGGTTGAGATTGTATGTTATCTTCATTCAGGCATATCGCCAGACCAAATGATTGATGCGCTGTACGCATTCTCCAATTGTCAGATAAGCTTTTCGCCACAGACATGCGTCATTGTGGACAACAAACCCATGTTCATGACCGCAAGCGACATTCTCCGCCATTCGACTTTCAGAACAAAAGACTTGCTGAAACAGGAGCTGGAAATACAGCTTGCTGAACTTGAAGACAAATGGCATTGGGTATCGCTTGAAAAAATATTCTTCGAAAAACGTATATACAAAGTACTTGAAAAGGAGAGCCCTTCGTGGGACGCCCAGGTAACCGGTATTGAGCGGGCATTTGACCCATACAGAAAACTATTCAAAAAAGAGATTACACGCGACGACATCCTGAAACTATGCGAGAAGCCTGTACGAAAAATCTCCAAGTTTGACATAAAGAAGGCTGAAGAGGAAATAGCCAACATCGAGATTAACATTGATGAAGTTAAAAACCATTTGGCACATCTAACAGATTACGCCATCAGCTACTTCCAACACATACTCGACACATACGGGAAAGGACGTGAACGTAAAACGGAAATCAGAAACTTCGAAGACATCGAAGCCGTTACAGTGGCCGTGGCAAACGAGAAATTGTATGTGAACAAAAAACTTGGTTTTGCCGGATACAACCTCAAAAAAGAGGAAGGAGTAGAATATGTCTGTGAATGTTCGAAAATGGACGATATCATTGTATTCCGCGCAGACGGAACAATGATGATATCGAAGGTACAGGAAAAAGGATTTGTCGGTTCGAAAGAGTGCACCGATATCATTTTCATATCCGTGTTCAGAAAGAAAGACGAGCGAACCGTTTACAATATGATATATCGTGACGGATCAGATGGATTCGTATTTGTAAAACGCTTTTCCGTCACTGGGGTACAACGCGACAAAGACTATCCACTCACCAAACAGAACAAAGGTACCAAAATACTGTATTTTTCGGCCAATCCAAATGGCGAAGCCGAAATCGTGACAGTTCACCACGTTAGCAAACCTCACTTGAAGAAAACCAGATTCGAATTCAACTTCGCTTCATTAGGAATCAAGGGTAAACAATCCATTGGCAACATCTTAACCAGAAATGCCGTACGCAACATCAACAAAATAGGTGAAGGAGTTTCGACACTGGGAGCCCGACAGATTTGGTTTGACGAAACCATAAAACGCCTCAACATAAACGAAGCAGGCAAACTGATTGGAAACTTCAAAGGTGCGGACAAAATATTCACATTGATGCAATCCGGCTGCATGCGCCTATACAACTTCGACTTGTCAAACCATTTCGAAGACGACCTCATGGAAATCATTAAATACAATGAGAATCAAATTGTAAGCATTATTTACAAAGAGCAAGAGACCGGATATTTTTATGCAAAAAGATTCTCCTGCAAGGATGCCAATGAACGCAAACTCCAATTCCTCGACGAATCGGACACCTTGATTACATACACATTGGCAACATTCCCCAGAATTGAGGTTGTATACGGTCCTAACTCAACAAAAAAAATAGATAGAGAAATCATCGAATTATACGACTTTATTGGAGTGAAAGGCTACAAAGCCAAAGGCAAACGCATTACCACATTTGATGTTAGCGAATTCATCTGGCTCGACCCGCTTCCTGAACCTGAAGAAACACCAGAAGAAGATAAGGAGACCGAATCGTCACCTGAGGACGAAAACAACAGGGTAGGATATGCCGAAGGCACTCAAATAGAGCTCTTTTGACACAAATAAAACTTGTATTAAATCAGATACATTTACTATTAAAGCAGGACACTTACCATCTGCATCTGAAATTGACAGAGCACAATTTCATGCATTTAGACATAAAAATGTATCTGATTACAAAACAAAGAAACTCTCATTACATAGATCCAATCTTAATTTGGAAAACATACTTAACCTGAACAATAGTTTCAGTTAATTTTCGTAATAGTAGAACAAAAATAAAACAGACATACACAACAATGAAAATACTTATTGCATTGCCTCGTTTCCCTTATCCCCTTGAAAAAGGAGACAAGCTGCGTGCATACCACCAAATAAAGACCTTATCCCGCAGAAATGAGATATTTCTTTTCTGCGTTTCACACACGCCCGTATCACCCGACCAGATTGAAGCATTAAAACCGTATTGCAAAGAGATTAAAATAGTGCGTCCCGCTCGCATTGTCAGCATATTCAATGCATGCCGCAACTACGTCAGAACCAAATCGCTTCAAATAGGCTACTGGGACTCAAAGGTAGCACGAAAAGAGTGTAAAAGAATGGTTGAAAGAGCGAAACCAGATGTAATATATTCGCAAATGGTTAGAACGATGCCATGGGTTGCCCGTTTAGACATACCCAAAGTGATGGATTTTCAAGATGCTCTTTCGAAGAACGTTGAACGACGCATGGAAATATCATCCGGCATCATGCACGCCATACTTCACTATGAATTCAAGATGCTGAGAAGCAGCGAATACAACTCGTTCAAAATCTTCAACGACTTAACAATCATATCGGAACCCGACAGCGAGGCAATCCCACATCAAAAGAACGAGGAGATACACATTATACCCAATGGCGTTGACTTTGATCGCTTCAAATGCCGTGAATGCAACAAAAAATATGATATTGTATTTTGCGGAAACATGCAATATGAACCCAACATCAATGCATCAACATTTCTCGTTAACGAAATCATGCCTTTGGTGTGGAAAGAGATTCCTGATGCAAAAGTGCTGATTGCCGGTGCAAATCCCAAGCAGGCTGTAAAAAAGCTGTCGTCGAAAAATGTCAC
>CALEPD010000252.1 GCA_937910265.1 uncultured Bacteroidales bacterium | reverse complement strand
CGGGATCAGGCGGAGAAGCTCTATGCCAAGGCCATCGCCGCCGCCGGTCTGACGGGAGAGGAGACTGTTCTGGATCTCTACTGCGGCACCGGCACCATCACCCTCTGCCTGGCGCAGAAGGCAAAGAAGGCCATCGGCGTAGAGATCGTGGAGGCAGCCATTGCCGATGCGAAAGAGAACGCACGTCACAACAATTTGGAGAACACCGAGTTTTTTGCAGGCGACATGGCAAAAGTGCTTACTGCAGAATTTATTGCGGAACACGGAACTCCAGACATAGTAATCACCGACCCACCACGTGCCGGAATGCATGAAAAAGTAATAGAACAACTGCTTGCAGCCGCACCACGGAAAATTGTATATGTTAGTTGCAACCCCGCAACACAAGCACGTGATTTGCAATTACTCTCACCAAAATACGAAGTTGGAAGAATACAACCCGTGGACATGTTTCCACACACGCATCACGTGGAGAATGTTGTTGAATTAATATTAAAATAATGAAACTAAAACAAAAAGAGCCTTATTTTGAAAAAAAAGGTTATCTTTGCATGTTATAATGTCAGCGGTGTCACAACGCACATGCGATTATATAACATTGACTTTCATTTTTTTATTGAATTAATTAAGTAAAGAATAAACAATTAAAATCTTAACATCAAGATGAAGAAATTATTATTAAGTTTATTAGTGGCAATGTTTATGATGCCTGCAGTTATGCAAGCACAAACAAATGCACCCCGTCAAATCATTGGTGTAGACACATCCGCATGCGATGCTTTTGTATTTGAAGGAAACACTTACACTTCCGATACCGTACTTTTGCGTGTAAATGAAGCAGACGACACTTTGTTTGTTTACAACGTCACAATCTATGAGTCATACCTTCATCAAGGAGACACTGTTGTAGTAAACTGCAGCCACACTTTCGGAGACGCCATCTACACAACCAGCGGAGCCATTCACGACACAACCACATCCATCCACGGATGCGACAGCATTGCTTCATTCTACTTACAGGTACTCGGAAGAGACACCATTGTGTACGTCACAACCGTTTGCGAATATTTCAGTTGGAACGAAGAGAGAATCTACAATGACACCACCATCTTCGACACTGTTGACCAGTGCATTGTAGAGAACGACTTCATTTTGGAAATCATCGCCCCCCGTTATGTAGAAAGCCATGACACCATAGTAACCGTTGACTCACTGCGTTGTGATAATTTTCATTTTGAAAATGTAGAGTACACCGAAACCACCACCATTGACACTGTTTTGGAATACAGAACCCTCGACAGATGCCTTGACAGCAACCTCCACATCTACCTGGAAATCTTCCCAAGCTACAATACCACCGATACCGTTGTGGCATGTGCAAGCTATACAGCAGGCGGCAACACCTACAGCTATTCGTTTGAAGAAAGAGAAGTATCGTTGGGCAAAACCATTCATGGCTGCGACAGCACCGTAAACCTCACCCTCACCATCAACCCCGCTCCCACAGTCTTATCGATTGACGGAGACCTGTTGGTAGCTCCCGGTGCAAGCGCCTCCATCTACCCGACCGTTGGCTTGACCAACAATGTGGATGCAGCATCGGCCACCTTCAGCTACAAATGGGAAGCCGACGGCATGGACACTCAGACTGATGACACTTTGACCATTGCAAGCGTAGAATCGAACATGGACATTCTGCTTACCGTAACCAATAACAACAACCAATGCGACACCACCAGATGGATTACCATCATCGCATCGGATACTCCTATTGGATTTGACGAGTTATCGGAAGCAACCGTACTCCTCTACCCCAACCCGGCCGTAAACCACATCAACATCGAAAGCAGCGAAGCCATCCGCAACATCACCATCTACAACGCCCTCGGCCAACAGATGGTTTCGATGGAGAGCACCAACCGCGTTGACGTAAGAAACTTCAGCAAGGGTGTGTACTCAATGCGCATCACCATGGAAAACGGCAGCATCACTGACCATAAATTTATTATCTCAAGATAATGATTTTACATACACGAATAAAAAGCGTTCGGTACAAATGTACCGAGCGTTTTTTTATAACAGCGCTATTGTGCACGATAATGAGCTCGTGCCATCAAGAGACACAAACCAAGCTGATTGGAGAGGCCCAAGGCACTTACTACAGCATTGCCTATTATGACGCCGAAAAGCGCGATTTACAGCCGCAGGTGGACTCGCTACTGCAACGATTTGACATGACGGCCTCGCTATGGGAAGAGAACTCACTGCTGCGCCGAATAAACAGCAACATCACCAACAAGCTGAGCCCCGAACTGACCGACCTGATTGATAAATCGATTGGCATGCACGCCTATACCAACGGCGCTTTCGACTGCACCATAGGCAACATTGTAAATGCATGGGGATTTGGCTACAAAAACGGGACAAAACCCGACAGTGACACAATAAAGGCGTTGCTGGAGAATTGCGGAACAGAGAAGATTGGGATAGAAAGATCGCCGCAGGCGGACTACAGCATCATACACAAGCCCGCGGGCCTGGAGATAGACCTGAACGCGATAGCACAGGGGGCCGCCGTGGACATGATAGGCCAGTATTTTGAATCGAAGGGAATTGAGAACTATCTTATAGACATAGGAGGAGAGGTGCGCGCACGTGGAAAAAAGGACGACGGAAGCCTATGGAAAGTGGGCATCGAGACTCCCTCGAAAACAAAATATGACACCCGCTCGATTGACGCAGCAATAGAATTGGACAACCAGTCGGTGGTGACATCGGGCAATTACCGAAAATACTATATTGAAGATGGCGTAAAGTACTCGCACACCATAGACCCCAAAACCGGGCATCCGGTAAACCATACACTTCTGAGCGTATCGGTTGTGGACAAAGAGGCCTGGCGGGCTGACGCGCTTGCAACAGCATTCATGGTGATGGGACTGGACCGCGCGCTGTCGTTCATAGCCCAGAATCCGAAGAACGAAGCCGTATATTTCATATACAATGAAGACGGTGAGTACAAGACACACGCGACACCGGCGTTTGAGAAAATGATACTGAAAAAAGCAAACACAAAATAATTTGAACAATATACAGAAAGGAAGAGTATGAAATCGATGACCGGTTATGCCAAACATGCCTGCGAGGTAAGAGGCAGTAAGATAACCTTTGAAATACGCACACTGAACAGCAAGCAGATTGATGCCAGCTTCAGAATTCCTTCGACATACCGCGAGAAGGAACTTGAAATAAGAAACATTGTAAACAGGCTGGAACGTGGCAAAATTGACGTTACAATAAGCGAGGAGAGCACGACAGTAAAGTCGAACCAACTGAACGTGGAGCTGGTGAAATCGCGCTTCGGCGAACTGAAGGAGATAAACAAGTCGCTCCAATCGCCCTGCACCAACCAGGAGCTGCTGTCGGTTATACTGAACCAGTCGGACGTGTGGTCGGCCAAATCGGAAGAGGTGTACAGTGACGAGGAATGGGAAGAGATACTCAACGAACTTGCCGTTGCCGTTGAGAAGGTGGATGCATTCAGAAAACATGAGGGTGAGATATTGAAAACCGACTTCATGAAACATATCGACTTTATCGAAGAGAAGATGAATGAGGTGCCCCAATTTGAGAATGACAGAATAAAGACAGCAAAGGACCGAATACGCAAGCTGATGAACGAAAGCGGCATCAAGGAGGTTGACGAGAACCGTTTTGAGCAAGAACTGATATACTATCTGGAGAAGCTTGACATAACCGAAGAGAAGATACGCCTCAAGAAGCATATAGACTACTTCAGGGAGACCATGGAGAACGAAGAGGGATGCGGCAAGAAGATGGGGTTTGTGGCCCAAGAAATGGGGCGCGAAATAAACACCATGGGCTCGAAAGCGAATCATGTGGAGATTCAACGGAGGGGGATACAAATGAAGGACTCGTTAGAGAAGATCAAGGAACAGATAGGAAACATCTTGTAGTCCGGGTACGAGGATTGGCGAGCCAGGAGGCGAAACCGGAACAAGTAACAATTATATGAACAGCGGCAGAAGTAAGAAGGCTTCTGCCGCTGTTTGCCATATGCCATAGGGGGACTGAGGATAGAAATATTGGAGCCAGAAATTGACTCGTGGGTCTACAAGGTGGGTGTGATAATTTACATGTTTGGAAAAAAGCAGCAACAGTCTGAATGAATTCAAATGTTTCAGCACCGTTGCCTCTATTTCGTGTCAGATATTATAATACACTGCCTCAGCACGCAAATCTGCTCGAAATAAGAAGAAAACGCACGAAAGCAATTTATAGAACCCACCATAAGAAGCATAGCGGGAATATGGCATATGTATGGAGAGCAAACTTTGGTGGAGGAGGAACGATACTACGCTTTGTTGTGGCCAGCAATGGGGATACTATGGATAAAAAAAAAGTGGACACTGTACAGTGTCCACTTTTGATATTCAGTAATCGGATAGATTAGCGAACGATGAGTTTCTCAACTTTGCTGAAGTCGTTGTTGGTGATGCGTACGAAGTAAGCACCCTTAGCAATGTTGGAGAGGTCGATGTTTTGAGCTGCCTCAGCATTGATTTGTTGAGCCATTACAACACGGCCACTCATGTCGATGATCTGCATGTCAACCATACCGGAAACACCAGCGATGGTCATGTTAACATGAGAAGTAGCGGGATTGGGTTGGAGGTTTACAGAAACACCTGCTGCGAGAGCGTCGAAGCCTTCTTCACCGCCACCAGCGCCTTCTTCGTTGAAGATGGCCTGAATGGTGTGAGGTTCGTTAGAGATGTTGTAGAAGGTGTAGGTCATGTAGGACATAACGGTACCATCTTCAGTGGTGTACTCTTCGTATTCGAAGTTGCCTTCGCCGAGGGTTTGCTCTACACCGTCAACAATGAGGCTTTCGAGGGTAGAACCAGCCATGTATTCGAATTGGTAGGTAGCACGGGCACCAACAGTGATGGTGTCGGTAAGACCGCAGATTTCAACACCATTGGGGCTGTAAACGATACCTTCACCAGCATTTCTGAATTCGCATTCAACAGCAACGGTGGTGGTAGGACGGTCAACGCGAGGACCAACAATCATACGGATCATAGGAATAGCGTCGATGTAGTAGCCAGAGAAGCCGTTTTCATCGTGAGCTGCATCGATGTAGTAAGATTCGTAACCGCAGGGGATACCAACTTGGTTGCCATAGAAATGGAGACCGTAGTTCTGGTCGGCTGCGAAGTTACGTCTGTAGGTAACAGTTTCACCATTCTCAACAGAGTCGAAGGTGTAGTAGGTAGCTTGAGAAGCAACGCAGAAGAGACCTTGGTTAACCATTTGGTAACCGACCCAGTATGCCTGGTCAGCTTCGAGGTCGGGCTGTTCGGGGAATTCGATATTGATAACGTTGTATTCACCGAAACGTTGGAATTGGCCATAGTTGTCGGATTGAATAACATCTTCGGTAGCGTTGAGGTCGTCAATGGTGATTTCGTATACGTCGGCACCGGTGTTGATGGAGGGGAAGGAAACAGTCTCGCCGTCTTCAGAATAGGAGCTGTACCAGAGTTTGGGCATGATTTGAGCGTAAGGTTCGCACATTGCGCCGAATTCACCTTCAGCAGCAGAAGCCACCAACTGAACGCCACGAATTACCCAACCTTCGGGAACGGTTTTACCGGTTTTGAAACGGAGCATGTTGGTGTAGCCAGGTTCGCCGTAGGTTTCGCAATCGTCGGTTACATAACCATCATCGGTAGCACCGAAGGTGGAGTATGAGTAACGGTTCAAGATACCATTGTCGAGACCCCAAACGCGGTTGCCATCGTCGTCAACGTTAACGAGGTAGGGGATGGTGTCGAAAGGAGAGGAGAGGGCGCCTGCGGAGGTGGTAGAGGTAAGGGTGGTGGTGAAGTAGTTAACACCAGCGGTGGTGGTGGGAAGGGAAGCGGGGTTTTCGTAATTGTCAGCGTTTCCAACCCAACCGGGGTGTTCAGTATCCTCATCGTAGTAACCAGTGTGGTCGATAACCATGTCGGCGGTAGCACCGGCAGCGAGGTCAGCTTGGCTAACAGTGGTAACGGCGGTAGCGGTCATGTCGGCATCCAAGTGATAGGTGGTGGCGTTTACACCGGTTTGTGCAACTGCACCGTTGTTGGTAACGGAGGTGTACCAGGTCAAAGGAAGTTCGAGACCTTGGGGCATGATTTGATAACCACCGGCGATGTAGTACTCGTCGCGGGTTACCCAACGGCTGTCGTCACCAGGAATAATCTGAGCGTCGTCAATCATCCACCAGTAACCGTCGGCATTACCGCGGGACTGATCGCTGAAGTAACGGAAACGAACAGAGAGGCTGCTTTGGTTACCAACAGAGAGGGGGAGTGTGTAGGAGTAGAAGCCCATGAGGTCGTCGTTAACCTGCATATCAACACCGGTTACGTTGATTTCCATGGTGTTCCAAGTGGTTTCGTCGGTGCTGTAGTCGAGGTAGCAATATTCGTAGTATTTGGTGTAATACTGGTAGAAACGAACGTCAACAACGGCAGAGCCAGTGGTTGATACGGGTTCGAGGGCGATGTAGGCATTGTAAACGCCAACGCTACCTGAGCCACCGTAGCTGGGTTGGTTGTCGAGCATGGACATGAACATGAAGCCGTTTTCACCAGAGGTGTTGGCGGTGTCCATGCGATCCTCGAAATAACCCACACCGTAACGTGCACGGAAAATGGAGTCCAAGTCACCGTGGTAGGGGTAGTTTGCGAGGGTAACTTCACTGGCGATGGTAGCTTGGTCAACGCCACTGATACGACGCCACTGTGAGAAGTAGTTGGATTGGCCGTGAGCCATAGCCACCTGACCACCGATTTGAGCACCGGAACCAACAGTACCGGTTGTGAAGTGGTTTGCAGCAGCTTCTGCGGCGGTAAACTCCCAAGTGTCGATAGCATCGGTCTTGGTGAAGATCGAGCCTTTGTAGCCTTCGTTCTGAACCAATTGGGCATTGGCCTTAGCGGCTACTACGTCATTCTGCATTCTGTTGGCAGAATGAGTTTGGGTTTGCGCAAATGCGAAGGTTGCACAGAGCGCGAAACCTAAAACCGTTAATGTTTTTTTCATTTTAATTGAGTTTAGATTAATAAATTGATATACTTATTTTCTTTAATTACAATTACAATCATACACAACTCTCTCACAAAAAAATACTTACATATTTTATAGGAATAAAGCGAGTATAATCATAAACTTTGCAAATATACTGCAAAAAATCGATTTATCAAAATATTTTTGTTTTTTTATGACATTTTTAAAGGGGGATGGGACTGTATGTGGAAATGAGTGTTTGGGGCAAGGGGCGGGGCACCCCCCGTGATGCGGGCCTGAACCGGCGGATGCGGGTGCGGCATGCGGAACAGTGAACGGGACCGAGAAAATAAAAATTGGGGTATATATATACTAAAAGTTGTTGGATAATAGTTTTAAGGTGGATTGATAAACTCCACATTTAAAATTAATCGTTAACATGAGTGAGTTCAAATTTCTCAACGCCTTTGCCCTTATTTCGGCATCCTTCTGATTGTCGGTCGATTATAATGCACCACATGACACTCCGCTCGCCTTACTTCGTGCGACGTCCTGTGGAACGCTATCGAAAGCCACTGGCTTTCCTCACACCTTCCGCACGGAAACCCGCCGAAATAAGAACCAAAACGCACGAAAGCAATTGACAGAACCCACCTTTAATCTGAAACAGAGAACACGATGAGACGTATAATTCCAATAATAAGTTGCATTGTACTACTGGCGACCGGATGCCAGACGAGCAAAAATACCCAGAAGAAGCCATCGCCTTACGAACGCCCCGCGATTGCGGAGGTTGAACAGGAGCAATTGGAGCTGGAGAATATACTGATAGAGGCCCGCACTTACCAGGAGGTGGGCAATATACCGATGGCGATGCAGATGTACAAGAAGGTGACCGCGACGGATGCGGCATGTGACGCAGCCTACTACGGAATTGGCTCGCTGATGCTGTCACAAGGCATGACCGACAGTGCATTGTATTATGTAACGAAGGCGAAGGAGATTCAGCCGAAGAACATCTGGTATCGGGTGAAGGCGACTGAGATACTCAAGGCGATGAACAATACCAAGGGCTTGATATCGGAATGGGAGCAACTGATTGAGCTGAAACCGGATGTGCTGGATTACTACTACGAGCTTTCGAATGCGTACATTATGGACGAGGACTTTGAGGAGGCTATTGCGGTACTGAACAGAGTGGAGAAAAAATACGGGATAGTGCCGGAGATATCGCTTCAGAAACAACGTCTGTGGACCACGATGAAACGTCCGGCGAAGGCCCGCGCCGAGATAGAAGCGTTGGCGAAAGCGATACCGCAGGACAAGAGATTCGCCGCCATGATGGCCGAGCTGGAGATGGAGGAGGAGCGATACGACAAGGCTGAATATTACTACAACCGAGTACTCGAGATTGACCCTGACGATGAATACGCGCACATCTCGCTGGCTTATCTGTACAAGAAGACGGGCAGAGATGACATGGTGAAGGACGAGCTGGTTCGCGGCCTCACACACCCGAACGTGAGCGCGCAGTCGAAGATGCAGCTGCTGACGATGATGTACACTGAGGAGGAATTCTACGAAAGCAAAAAGGATGAGGTGTCGGAGTTGCTGGACATTATCATCAAGAGCAGCGCCGACAGCAACGAGGTGGCATTCATCATGGGAACCATACTGATGGAGCAGCGGGAATTTGAGCGTGCGGCCCATTATCTGAAAATACATCTGGCACAGGACAGCAGTGACTATATGATATGGGAGTCGCTTCTTATATGCCTTTCAGAAACAACCCATTACGACGAAACGCTCAGTTACTCACTCCGGGCCGCCGAACTGTTTCCCTGGGCATCGGTGCCGTACTACCTGCAAGGGCTGGTTCATTTCAGACAGCAAAACTACGAGAAGGCGCTGTGGGCACTGACCACCTGCCAAGAGACCGGATACAGCGACGGACACCTTGAAGCGGAGACCCATTGCTTGTTTGGCGAGGTGTATTACGCGTTGGGCGACACAAACAAATTCATAGAGAGCTACGAGCACAGCCTTAGGGTGAGGCCCAATGTGGATTGGGTGATGAACGACTACGCATATTATCTGGCAGAGCTGGGAATCAACCTCGACCGCGCATTAGAGCTGTCGACACAGCTTGTGCAACATGACCCCAGAAACATCCGATTCCAAGACACCCACGCTTGGGTGCTGTATCACAAGGGTGAATATCAAGAGGCTTTGAAGTCTATACTAATCGCCATACTTCTGGACGACTCCGAGAACCCGGTGCTGCGTGACCACCTGAAGGCGATACAGGCCGCCATGCCCAAAGAACAGTCCGAAACACACCCTGAATAGAACACACCAGGCAGCACTCATGGCAGGAACAACTCCGATACAAGTCGCACTGCCGGAGGCAAGCGCCACCTCAAAAACAAATCAGCCCTATGAAAAGCAGAATAGCCACCATCGCCGTCATGCTGACCCTTGTCGCCATGACATCCGGATGCCGCAACACGAAAGATGTGGCCCGACAAAGTGAGTCACAGGAACAGTCCGAAACCGTGGATACAACCAACACATGCCCCCACCAATACATGACACGCACCTTCGCATGCTCGGCAGCAGGATACGACGCCAACGGGCTCATCCGCATGGAATGCGAAAAGGCAATATGGGTAAGCATCACCAAAGGATTGGAACTAGGACGTGTGAAAATGAATCCAGACAGCGCGTGGATACATGTGAAACTATTGAATTGCGCATGGAAAGGCGACTACAGCGACCTGAAACAATTGACAAAGGCCGAATACAATTTCGACACGCTGATGAACCAGCTGATATACAGACCCGAAGCCGCAGAAGAAAGCATTTCAAAATTAGGACGGTCATTCAACATACCGGTATCCGTGAAAATGAACGAACTGAAGAGTGCCGCCGGACTGAACTTCCCGATGAACATCCCGGCAAATGCCAAACCCTTGGAAATAATTCTATCACAATAAAAAAGGCGGGTAATCCGTTACTTTTCAAAATATACAACTATGAAAAGAATATATTTATATATACTGGGATGCGTTCTCGGCAACATGCTGATTGCACAAAACCACCAATACTCACCCGATACGGCTGCGACCATCGTTGAAAGACACCTGTCCATACTAAATCATGACAACCTTCCCGGCGACAGTTTGCTATATATCGAAAGCCATATCGTTGACCGCAACGACCCCACCGACACCGTTATAATGAAACGATGGGCACAAGGGCCATTCAAATTCAGAGTGGAAGTCTGGCACCATGGCAAAAAAGAGTCGGGATATTACAGCAACGGCAAAGACATATTCCGCCGATACGATCCCAACGGAAAGATGTGGGTCAATGTGACTCAAATGGAATATTATGACTGGGCCATGGCATACGATTTCCGCGGACCGCTTCACAACTACAAAACCAAAGGAGGCGAACTGAAATACGCAGGAGCCTACACCTACCAAGGTACACCCGTGGACAGAGTATTCGTAGGTATGCCCAACATGTACAACCGCTACTACCTGTTCGAGAAAGAAAGCGGACTGTTATTCCTCATCGATGAGACCGACGATTTCTTCGGAAACGAGAAGACAGACACCACCCACCATGTGAAATGGAGAGCCTACCACGAATACCAACCCTTGGGTGACGCTCTGTTTGTATCGTCGGAAAGCTACATGAGCTACGGCCGGGTGAAACTCATACGCAACCACGTTAAATTCATCAAACCCGACGACGACATCTTCAACCAAGATTAAGGCATCATCTGTATGAGCATATTCGACAATCCAGAGGAATTTTACATGCAACAGGCCCTGAATGAGGCCCGACTCGCTTATGACGAAGACGAGATACCCGTAGGTGCCGTCATTGTAAGCAACGGCCAGATCATAGCCCGTGCACACAACAACACCGAGCAACTGCGCGATGTAACAGCACATGCCGAAATGATTGCATTCACCTCTGCAACCAATTACTTGGGGGCCAAATACCTCACCGACTGCACTCTGTACGTCACACTCGAACCATGTGCAATGTGCGCCGGGGCTGCTGGATGGACACAAATAGGACGGATAGTATACGGTGCGTCCGACCCCAAAAAAGGATTCGAAAAAATAGGACGAAGCATGCTGCATCCCAAGACAACAATAGAAAGCGGGCTGATGAAAACCGAATGCGAACAATTGCTCAAAGACTTCTTCAAAAAGAAACGCCAATAAACCGAGGCCATTGTCGCCACAACATGAATCTAAAACAACAATAATACAATAAAACCAATACGATATGAAACCTACATTATTAGTTTTGGCAGCCGGCATGGGCAGCCGTTACGGAGGACTGAAACAGATGGACGGAGTAGGACCTAATGGCGAAATCATCATGGACTACTCAATCAACGACGCAATCCGCGCAGGTTTCGGGAAAGTGGTATTCGTTATCCGACACAGCTTCGAAGAGGAATTCAAATCAAAAATCAATGAAGAGCATTTCGGAAACAGAATCGCCGTAGAATACGTCTACCAAGAACTCGACAAACTTCCTGAGGGATTCACAGTGCCCGAAGGTCGCGAAAAACCATGGGGCACCAACCATGCCATATTAATGGCCAAAGAGGTTGTCAACGAACCGTTCGCAATCATCAATGCCGACGACTTTTATGGTGCAGATGCATTCAAAGTCATGGCCGACCACTTAAAGACCCTTGACGGACAGAAAGGCAAATACTGCATGGTCGGCTACCGTCTCGAAAACACACTGAGCGAAAACGGCACCGTATCCCGCGGCGTGTGCAACGTCGACGCCGACGGCATGCTGATAGGCATGACCGAGCGCACCAGCATAGAGCGCGCCGAAAAGGAAATCATCTACAATGACGCCGACGGCAAACACAACCTTCCGGCAGACGCAACAGTATCGATGAATCTATTCGGATTCACCCCCGACTATTTCGAAGAAAGCGAGCAGTTATTCATCGACTTCCTGAAAGAGCGTGGCGGCGAGCTGAAATCAGAATACTATATACCCTTTGCCGTAAATACATTAATTAATAATGGCAAAGCAGATATGAAAGTACTCAACACCACTGCCCAGTGGTTTGGTGTAACTTACCAGGAGGACAGACCCATGGTTGTTGCCCGTCTCAAAAAATTACACGACGAGGGCATTTATTAAACCATGCCACCCAGTCAAAACAGAAAAATAGACTACACTTGAACACCTACGCCAATTTTCACAAATAAAAAAACAGGCAGACAATCCCGGGAACCATAATCCAACAGATGATTTCCGGGATTTTCCACTATAACAACCGCAACCGAATGAACGAGGCCACACTACTATTTGCAGAAGAGCACCTCCACGACGACACGGTGAAACTGCTTCTATCAGCCAACCGGTTTCCCGGCATCGACATTGCCGCCGCAGTGCAGCAAATAGAAGGCATGCGCACCGCCAAGGAAAAATGGCCTTCGCTGGCAAGCTGCAAAACGTACGCCTACCCTCCCCGACTAAACCGCGAACAAAGCTCGTCGGAGGCCACCGCAATACACAAAAGTTCGATTGCTGAAGAACTCATACAAAGAAAAGATGTGCTCTATCTGGCCGACCTTACCGGCGGGATGGGAGTCGACAGCATCGCTTTGTCAAAAATCCACCCCTCAAGCACCTTGCATTTAGATTATGTGGAATGCAACGAAGAACTATGCTCGTTAATGGAATGGAACACCCGGGCTTTGGGAATAACAAACATCACGACTCACCATAGCGATTGCCTCGAGTGGATCAAGAATGTGCCGAAACACTTCGACCTGCTGTTCATCGACCCTGCCCGACGGGATGCGCATGGCAAAAAAACATCAGCCTTTGAAGACTGCACGCCAAACATCATCGACAACATGGAGGCACTCACGTCAAAATGCCAATGGCTGATTGTCAAAGCCTCTCCCATGATTGACATAGACCTGGCCGTGTCGCAACTCAAATCAGTGGTCCAAACCCACATCATCGCCGTACATGGCGAATGTAAAGAAATACTGTTCATTTGCGGAAGATCCGACAACGAGGTAACATTGCACTGCACCGATATCAACACCGTCACCAAAACACTCAAATTCACCCGCAGTGCCGAGCAGCAGTCCACAGGCATCTATTGCTACGGGGAAATGGGGAAATACATATACGAGCCCAATGCCGCGCTAATGAAAGGCGCCCCATACAAAATACTGTCCGAACAGTACAACATAGCCAAACTCGACCGCAATACACATTTATACACCTCCGACCAATGGATTCCTGAGTTCCCTGGGAGGATATTTGAGGTCGAACAGCCCGTTTCCCTGAACAAAAAACAGATAGCACAAGTAATCCCGCAGAAAAAAGCGCACGTTGTCAGCCGAAACTATCCGATGACCTCCGACGAAATACAAAAAAAGGCAAAGCTACAAGAGAGCGGAGAGAAATATATCATAGCAACAACCGTCAACCACACCCTTCAAGCATATTTATGCAACAAAAAGGAGCCGTCGGAGAAAAATTGAGTTTTTTTAGATAAAAAACCAAATAAATTTGTCCACTACAATTATTTATCGTAAATTTGCATCCTCTAAAATGGTGTATAGCAAGATAGTATACCCGTTCAATCTTCTACACATCAGGAATTTAACAATATTCCTTTGGATTATCCGTCGTCCAAATGGAGTGTTAATATTCGTGGAGAATAGAGCATAATAGCGCTCGCACTACAAAAAAAAGAATAAAAAAAACATCATCGTTAAATAAAATAATGAGTACATTAAGTTACAAAACAGTATCGGCTAACAAGAACACCGTTCAGAAGGAATGGGTTCTCGTTGACGCTGAAGGCCAAACCGTGGGTCGTTTGGCAACTCGCGTAGCCAACATTCTGCGCGGTAAAACCAAACCCAGTTTCACCCCTCATGTAGATTGTGGTGACAACGTAATTATCATTAACGCAGAAAAGATCGTGTTCACCGGCAAAAAAATGACCGACAAGATCTATCAGCGCTACACCGGATATCCCGGCGGACAAAGAGAAACCAATCCCCAGAAGGTATTGGCCACTCATCCCGAGCGCGTTCTCGAACACGCAATCCGTGGCATGCTCCCGAAGAACCGTCTTGGAGCAGCTCTCTACCGCAACCTTTATGTATATGCCGGCAGCGAGCATCCACACCAGGGTCAAAACCCAAAAGTTATCAATATTAACGACGTTAGATAATTAGAATATGGAAGTAATCAACACTATTGGTAGAAGAAAGACCGCCGTTGCCCGCATCTATATGACTCCTGGCACCGGCAACATAGTTGTCAACAACCGCGATTATAAAGAATATTTCCCCACTGGTCCGCTACAGTACATCGTAAACCAAGCTTTTGCAGTAGCAAATGCCGAAGGCAAATGGGATGTTAAAGCCAACCTCGACGGTGGTGGAATCACCGGACAAGCACAGGCATTGCGTATGGCCATCGCCCGCGCATTGTGCGAGAACAACATCGAAGACCGTCCCGCATTGAAGAAAGAAGGCTTCTTGATGCGTGACCCACGTATGGTAGAACGTAAGAAACCCGGCCAACCAAAAGCACGCAAACGCTTCCAGTTCAGCAAACGTTAAGCCATATACTTATAGAATTAAAACAAAGTGTTTAGTATCCAAATCGTCGGGACTCTGTTTAGTTGACAGTTTTGTAGCATAGGCCTGCAGAAAAACTAAACCAAAGGACTACTCAACGATTGGTATTAGAGGAACGTAAACAAATATTAAAAGATGAAAAATTTAACATTCGAAGGATTACTCGAAGCAGGTTGTCACTTTGGACACCTCAAACGTAAATGGAACCCCAAAATGGCTCCCTACATTTTCAAAGAGCACAATGGTATCCATGTAATTGATTTGCAAAAGACCATTGCCAAAGCTGAAGAGGCTGCCGCAGCAATGAAACAGATTGCAAAATCAGGTAAGAAAATTTTGTTTGTTGCCACCAAAAAGCAGGCAAAAGACATCGTAGCTGAAACCGTAAAGAGCGTTGACATGCCTTTCGTTACCGAGCGTTGGCCCGGCGGTATGCTCACCAACTTTGCCACCATCCGCAAAGCTGTCAACAAAATGAAGAACCTCGATCGTTTGATGAACGACAAAGACTTCGAGAACATTTCCAAACGCGAACGTTTACAAATCGAGCGTGAAAGAGCAAAATTGGAGAAAAACTTGGGTAGCATCGCCGACTTGAACCGCTTGCCCAGTGCATTGTTTGTTGTTGACATCAACAAGGAACACATTGCCGTTGCTGAAGCACGCAGATTAAACATCCCCACATTCGCATTGGTTGACACCAACTGCAACCCGGATCTTATCGATTTCCCGATTCCGGCAAACGATGATGCTTCCAAATCCATCCAAGCCATTCTTCAGTACATGGTAGAAGCCATCCAGGAAGGTTTGAACGAGCGCATGCTTGACAAAGAAAGCAACAAGGAAGAGGCCCCAGTAGAGGGAGTTCCAGAAAGAAAGACCCGCGCCCGCCGTACCAAAACTGAGGCTACCGCTGAAGCCACAGAGCAGAAGGACGAGGAATAATTAATAAAAACATTGTTTGGGGCATATTATTTGCCCCAAACATCTTTTGTAGAACAGATAAAGAGAAATCACTATGGCAAATATCACCGCAAAACAAGTTAACGAACTCCGTCAGTTGACCGGAGTAGGTATGATGGACTGCAAAAAGGCCCTCGTTGAATGCGACGGCGATTTTGACAAAGCTATCGACTACTTGCGTCAAAAAGGTCAGAAAATGGCCGCAAAACGCGCAGACCGCGATGCTAACGAAGGCTGCGTATTGGCAAAATCAAACGGCTCCACCGGCGCTGTTATCATGCTTAGCTGCGAAACCGACTTCGTAGCCACCAACGCAGGTTTCGTAGATTTCACCAGAAACATTCTCGACAATGCTATGGCCAAAGGTCTTACCAGCAAAGAAGATGTAATGGCAATGGAAATTGAAGGCCGCACAGTAGCTGACTTGATCACCGACCAGATTGCAAAAATCGGCGAAAAAATCGAATTGGCTCGCTTTGAGACTATCGAGGCCGGCAAAGTATATGCATACGTACACCCTGGCAACAGAATGGCTTCTGTTGTAGGTATGAACAAAGAAGGTTTTGACGAAGTAGGCCACAACATCGCAATGCAAGTTGTAGCCATGCGTCCCTTGGCACTCGATGCTGACAGCATCTCTCAAGAGGTTAAAGACAACGAGTTGAAAGTTGCTATCGAGAAGACCAAAGAAGAACTCATCCAGAAAGCTGTTGATGCAGCCTTGAAGAAAGCCGGCATCAACCCTGCACACGTTGACAGCGAAGACCATATCAATTCAAACATCGGCAAAGGATGGATCACTGAAGAGGATGCAGCCAAAGCTCGTCAAATCAAGGAAGAAGAAGCAGCCAAAAAGGCAGCCAACCTTGATGAGAACATGATTCAGGGCATTGCTCAAGGCCGTTTGAAAAAATTCTTCCAGGAAAACACCCTCTTGTTCCAAGAGTTCATCATGGACAACAAAGTCAGCGTAAATGATTTCATCACACGCACTGACAAGGATCTGAAATGTTCAGGTTTCAAACGCGTTGAATTAGGTGCATAAGCAACTGAATTAAGGAGTGATTACACTTGCTTAATCAACGAAAATACAAGCGGTTGTGTACATCCACAGCCGCTTTTTCATAATATACAATGGCAAAAAAATCTAAATATTACGTTGTTTGGGAAGGGAATTGTCCCGGAATATACACTAATTGGAATGAGTGCGAAAGGCAAATAAAGAAATTTGCCGGAGCACAGTTCCGTTCATACGAAAGTCGTGAAGAAGCAGAAGAGGCATTCCGAAATCCCTTTCAGCCAATAACCGCAGCCCCATCTTCGGCAAAACGCAAGGATTCGGTTCTGGTGATTGGCGAAAATGGACAAACAGCCATCAAAGCAGGAGCACCCACATTCCCAATCCTTGACAGCCTGGCTGTGGACGCAGCATGCAGCGGTAACCCTGGCGTGATGGAATACCAAGGCGTATATATACCCACGCGGAAACAATTATTCCACTATAAAACGCCCATAGGAACAAACAACATAGGCGAATTCTTGGCCATTGTACACGGATTGTCGTATCTCAAATCGCACAACCTGAAACAGGTATTATACAGCGACTCGGTAAATGCAATCAATTGGGTAAAACAAAAAACCTGCAAATCGAAACTTCCCTACAACAACGAAACCAAAGACCTTTGGGATTACATCCATCGTGCCGAGGGATGGCTACACAACCACACCTACACCACAGAGATAATAAAATGGGATACCGAATCATGGGGAGAGATACCCGCCGATTTCAATAGAAAATAGCCTGTCCGACCAGCCATGAACACACGAAATCTACGATTCCGCTCAAACGTGATGCAAGATGTCATCGCTTTGTACAAAACTGAACTTGGCGGGCTGTATGAAGAAGGCGAGATTGTCAGTTTTATGAAAATGCTGAGCGAGTGGATACTGGGCTGGGATACCCTAAAATATCTCACATCGAAAAACGAACATATAAACCAATCGGACCTGCTGAAATTCCATTGGGCACTGGAAGAGTTAAAGCAACACAGGCCCATACAGCACATTATAGGTTGGGTTACGTTTTGCGGCTGCGAAATAGAGGTAAACAACGATGTGCTTATACCCCGGCCGGAGACAGAAGAAATAGTCACCAAAACGGTATCAATCACAAAAAATCCGAATCGTATAGCTGACCTCTGCTGCGGAAGCGGATGTATCGGCATTGCGCTGAAAAAAGCCTTTCAATCGGCGGATGTAACAGGCATTGATTATTCCCAAAAAGCGTTGTCCGTTGCACAAAGGAACGCGAAGGCGAACGGCACTGATATCAATTTCTATCATGCGGACATTCTTAAAGATGACCCACTGGAAGGCACATACGACCTTATTATCAGCAATCCGCCCTACATACGCCAATGTGAAAAAGCGGAGATGCGTGCGAATGTATTGAACCACGAACCTCATATGGCTCTTTTTGTATCGGACGATGACCCATTGGCCTTTTACAGGACTATCGGAAATATTGCAAAAAGACACTTGAGCATTGATGGTGCACTGGTGTTCGAGATTAATGAATTTCTCGGCAAAGAGACTCTTGACTTGCTTCGTGAGCAAGGATACAATGCTTCGATAGAACAAGACTTCAAAGGAACCGACCGAATGATTGTTGCCCGAATGGGAAACTGACGACGAGAAACCAGATATTGGACCTTAAAAAGACACTGCAACGGGGAAACTCAAGAAAGCGCATTACTCGCGCAGATGAGAATCGATAATGATTGTCACAGGACCGTCGTTGACCAGCGCCACCTGCATATCCGCTCCAAAAACGCCCGTCTGGACCGACTTGCCATAAAGTTGCTGAAGCGACTCCACAAATTTTTCATACATAGGAATTGATATATCCGGCTTTGATGCCCTGATATAGCTTGGCCTATTGCCCTTGCGGGTGGATGCCAAAAGAGTAAACTGACTGACAACAAGAATGCCTGTATCGGGCAGATCGGAAACAGACAGATTCATAACACCGTCAGCATCGTCGAAAATACGCATTGCCACAACCTTACGGCATAAGAAATCGATATCGGCATCGGTGTCGGCATCCTCAATACCGACCAAAATGAGAAGACCACGGTCGATGGCACTTTTGAGTTGACCGTCGATGGTAACCGAAGCACTCTTAACTCTTTGAATGACCAAACGCATAAGACTACAAATTATTCAACGATTGACAATTTTGCGAATTTCAGCAGCAAGGTCTTCTCCCCTACCCCTTCGAAGAAAACAATAGCCTTTGCCTCGGAGCCAGAACCGTCGAGACGCAACACCTTGCCTTGTCCAAACTTGCCGTGCATGACAACTATGCCAGGGCAGATTCGGCTGATTTCGGCAGGGGTATTGGCCATTGTGGGCCGATTGGGAGATGAAGCAACATGTCGGGAAGGCTGCGCAGGTGCTGCACTCTGGGGTTTGCCAGCGTTGGCAAAAGCGCGTGGGAAAGTACCTACCGGCGGAAAAGACCTTTTAAGAGGCACTTTTTCGATGTATTCGGGGTCAATCTCCTCCACAAAACGGCTCATTTCCTGACACGAGGAACTTCCGTTCATATATCGGGTCACGGCACACGACAAAGTCAAATGAGCTTCAGCACGTGTAACGGCCACATAAAAGAGTCGACGTTCTTCCTCAATCTCCTGTCGGCTATTCATGGACATAAACGAAGGGAAGAGATTCTCCTCCATTCCAACAACAAATACATGGGGAAATTCAAGTCCTTTGGCCGCATGAATCGTCATCAACGAAACCTTGTCGCTATCCTCATTCTTACCCTTGTCTTCAGAAGTCATGAGCAGTACTTGTTGCAGGAACATATCAAGGGTTTTAGGACCTGCCTGAGCAAAACCCTGATCCGGGGTTATGTCGTCTTCCTGATCGCAAAATTCCTTAACACCATTGAGCAACTCTTCGATATTTTCTATTCGATTCGGATTATCGGGGTCAGGGTCGTTCCTCAACAAGGCAACAATTCCTGAGGCATGGGTAATCTGTTTGGCAAGACTATAGGCGTCGAGTTCGGGCAGAACAGAGGTAAAGCGCTGGATCATGAGTACAAAATCGCCAATCACATTAGCGATTCCGCCACCTATTCCCAATCCAAAATCAGAAAGGTTCTCCAATACAGTCCAAATGCTGACACCATTATCAGAGGCCGCCAATCGGATTTTGTTGAGCGTGGTATCACCTATGCCTCTTCTCGGATAGTTAATGGCCCGTATAAGTGATTCGTCATCATGATTATTGACCACCAATCTCATATAAGCCAGCACGTCCTTCACTTCCTTTCTGCCGTAGAAAGAAATGCCCTGATAGATATGGTAAGGAATATTCATTCTCTTAAGAGAATCCTCAATGGCACGGGACTGACTATTTGTTCGGTAAAGAATGGCAAAATCGCTATAATTCATATTGTTTTCCAGTCTTCCCTTTTTAATTGAGTCGGCCACTCTATTGCCCTCATCACGCTCATCGGTTGCACGTATAAGTTTTATCAGCTCGCCTTTGTCGTTGCCTGTCCAGACAGTCTTGTTAATCTGGTCACGGTTGTTGGAAATAATAGAGTTCGAGGCATTAACAATAACCTGAGTAGAGCGATAATTCTGTTCAAGCTTATAGAGGCTGACTGTCGGATAGTCGCGTTTGAAATTGAGAATATTCTCGATATTCGCACCACGGAAAGCATATATACTCTGAGCATCGTCGCCAACAACACAAATATTCTGATAACGGGCAGCAAGTTTTTTGATAATCAAATACTGAGAATAGTTGGTGTCCTGGTACTCATCGACGAGTATGTAGCGGAAACGCTCCTGATATTTGTACAAAACATCGGGGAAGTCGCGCATCAGAACATTCATGTTATAAAGCAGGTCGTCGAAATCCATAGCCATGGATTGACGGAGACGCTGGTTATACATCTTATATATCTGTCCAATGGCAGGCTTTCGCGCAGTTTTATCTTCTTGTTGAATATCGGCATTCTCGCAATAATCTTCAGGCGAAAGCAAATTGCTCTTGGCCATTGAGATGCGTGAAATCACATAATTTGCCTTATACTCCTTGGTGTCGAGATTCAAAGATTTGACGATAGCATTGATTGCTGATTTGCTGTCATCGGTATCGTAAATGGTAAACGTCGAGATGTAGCCCAACTTGTCAGCCTCGGCCCTGAGCACTCTGGCAAATACCGAGTGGAATGTACCCATCCAGATATTGCGGGCATTGCCGCCAACCAAACTGACGATACGATCCTTCATTTCCTTTGCTGCCTTGTTGGTAAAGGTCAATGCAAGGATATTGAACGGATCGACTCCAGACTCAATCATGTGGGCAATACGGTAAGTAAGTGTGCGCGTTTTACCGGAACCTGCACCGGCAATAATCATAACGGGGCCCTCGGTATGGGCAGCGGCTTCACGCTGGGATTCGTTTAATTGGCTCAGTAAATCAGACATATTATTATCAAAAAAGAAATGCAAAGTTACAAAAGTTGACTCGAATTACAAAATAATTTTATGCACATATCCATCATCACACAAAATACACAGATTCACCTATTTACATGACGACAAAAAAAAATGCCTCTACATAGCAAGAGGCTCAATTTAAATGGAGGAGAAAACAAATCTCCACCATTAAAGTTCTGTGACCACCAAACCCCTTATCTTCACTAACGTATCATAAAGACGAACACTCACGGATTTGCGGACAGAAACATCCAAACTGCAATCGAGATTGAACTGCTGATTTTGCGGAACGAGTGAATAATCCTTGATGACACGCATGACATCGTTCATCAGCACATACTCGAACTGCAATCGATAGGACACATCTACTGTTTTCTCAACAATGGAGGCATTTTCGATTGCATCACGGGCCGCTGCCTTATAGGCATTCGCCAATCCGGAAGCACCCAAAAGAATACCTCCGAAATAACGCACAACGACAATCAACACATTGGTTAAATCGGCAGAAAGCAGTTGTCCGTAGATAGGACGGCCACCGGTTCCCGAAGGCTCGCCATCATCATTAAGGCGGTAGGCATCTTTATTGGCACCCAAGATATATGCATAACAGTGGTGCCGGGCATCGAAATATTCTTTTTTCAACTTATCGACATGCTGCTTCACTTGCTCGGTTGTAGTGACCGGAAATGCAAATGCAAGGAACTTGCTTCCTTTTTCTTTGTAAATACCTTCGGCCGGGGCCGACAATGTCCGGAAAGTATCATCAAACATATCTCGTCGTATTATTCGTAAGAAACAACTGTCAACTTTTGGTCAGAAACGGCAGGCAAATCCGGTGCTTTGACACCCGAATGCAATATCGTCTTACCTTGCAACAGCCTGATCTCATCGTAGATGCCTGCATCAATAAAAGCATCCAAAATCTTTCTGCCACCTTCGACAATGACCGACTGAATCCTCATATCAAACAAACGTTCCATCACATGCGGAATGTTTGGGCAATCGAGGTGGATCCAATTGTCGGGCAACCGTCCCAACCGGTTACGACGGTCGAGGACTATGGGGCGTGGTACCGGTCCAACGTAATGGCGCGGGGTTAGTTGCGGATTATCGCACAAATAAGTCTCCGACCCGACAAGGACAGCCGCTTCTTCAGTACGCCAGCGATGGTTGATGCGATTTTGCCGCTGAGAGCTCAACCAATAATGCTGCTGGTCGCATGAGTCGGCGTCGACTATTGGCTCCGGGGCAAGAAAACCATCGAGACTCTGTGCCCATTTCAAAATAACATAGGGACGCTTACGCTCCATGAAGGTAAAAAAACGTCGATTAAGCCATCGACCTTCCTGCCCTAAAACATCGACAACAACCTCGATACCAGCGTTTCTCAATTTATCAAAGCCAGCGCCAGCCACCTGAGGATTTGGGTCGTCATTGGAACAAAAGACCCTTTTCACACCTCGTTCAATTATCAAGTCGGCACAGGGAGGCGTTTTCCCATAGTGGGAGCAAGGCTCCAAATTGACATACAAATCGGCTCCTTGGGCCTCGCCGTTCAGCAACGGCAACAGTGCATTGCGCTCGGCATGGTTTTCACCATATTTCTGATGGAATCCCTCACCTACAACTCGGCCATCATTCACCACAACACACCCCACCATAGGATTGGGTCTGACATGGCCCAAGCCGTTTGACGCCAATTGAAAACAGCGCCGCATCATTTGTTCATGGATATTCATAGGAGAGAAATTACCAAAAATCAAGAAAAGTGGGTTGTAGGCATGTCAACCATGACCACCAACCCACCATTTATTATTAAACAGATGTATTAGAATTCAGCCGTTTTAGAAGCCCTTGGGAAAGGAATCACATCGCGGATATTAGCCATTCCAGTGATAAAGAGCATCAGGCGCTCGAATCCCAGACCAAATCCTGCATGAGGACAGGTACCAAAACGACGTGTGTCGAGATACCACCACATATCCTTCATCGGGATTTCAAGTTCGTTGATGCGGGCCACCAATTTATCGTAGCTTTCCTCGCGGACAGAGCCTCCGATAATCTCACCGATTTTCGGGAACAATACGTCGGTACCCTGAACGGTCTTACCGTCGTCATTCTGTTTCATGTAGAAGGCCTTGATGTCCTTCGGATAGTTGACCATTATCACAGGCTTCTTGAAATGAGTCTCTACAAGATAACGCTCGTGCTCGCTGGCCAAGTCGGTTCCCCATGATACCGGGAATTCGAATTTATGGCCGTTTGCTATTGCCTCTTCCAAGATACGGATACCCTCGGTATATGGCAAACGGACAAACTCGGCATCGATGACACTGCGGAGACGCTCCAACAAACCATTATCGACCATTTTATTGAGGAATTCAAGGTCATCGGTGCAATTGTCGAGTGCCCAACGGACGCAATATTTAATAAACTCCTCTTCAAGTGCGGTCAATTTATCCAAATCGTAGAATGCCATTTCGGGTTCCACCATCCAGAATTCGGCGAGATGGCGTGGTGTGTTGGAATTCTCGGCTCTGAAGGTCGGGCCGAAAGTGTAGATCTTACCCAGAGCAGTGGCACCCAATTCACCTTCCAACTGGCCGCTGACAGTCAAGGAAGTCTGCTTTCCAAAGAAATCCTGCTCGTAATCGATAGAGCCATCCTCCTTGCGCGGGGGATTGGTGTAGTCGATAGTCGAGACCTGGAACATTTCACCAGCGCCCTCACAGTCAGAGGCAGTAATAAGCGGTGTATGGAAATAGAAGAATCCGCGTTCGTGGAAGAATGTATGAATAGCATAAGCCATCTGGTGACGGATACGGCACATTGCGCCAAAGGTGTTGGTGCGCAAACGAAGATGACCGATTTCGCGGAGGAACTCCATCGAGTGACCTTTTTTCTGCAAAGGATATGTTTCGGAATCGGCTTCACCATAAAGGGTAATCGCTTCAGCCAACACTTCGACAACTTGTCCCTGGCCTTGCGACTTTACCAATTTGCCGTCGACACCAATGCATGCCCCGGTAGTGATTTTTTTCAACAAAGCCTCATCAAAATTAGCCAAATCGATTACAATCTGCAAATTATGAATAATAGAACCGTCGTTAAGCGCAATAAAGGCGACGTTTTTGTTTCCGCGTTTTGTACGCACCCAACCTTTTACATTGACCGTAGTATCGATTAGTGCATCGACATTACTTTTCAACAAATACTTAATCTCTAAATGTTCCATTTGTATATTGTTTTTATATCTGATTAAATCTTATCTTATTAAACATTTTTACTTAACTCATACAGTTCGAAGTCCGATGCGTATTTCACCACCTTCTCTTCCTGGTCACGACGGCAAATCATCACAATATTGTCGTTAGCCGTAACCACATATCCGTCCAATCCCTGAATCACCATAGACAGATTATCCGGCACATGGACAATGGTATTCTTGGTATCGTATGTAAAAACGTTCCCCGACACAATAACATTTCCTGCCCTGTCCTTTACCGATGCAGCATACAACGACTCCCAAGTCTCGACATCGGACCAGCCGAAATGTGCCTCCATAACATATGCGTTCGACACTTTCTCCATGATGCCGATATCGACAGATATCGATTCGCTGACTGAATAAATCTTGTCGAGTTCTCTACTTGAAGTGTTGCGTGTAATTGAGAAGAAAGAGTCGGCAATAACCGGCAAATGCTCTTGGTATGCACGCTTAAGGACATCGACATTCCAGATAAATATACCTGAATTCCAAAGAAACTCATCGGATGCAATAAACTGGCAGGCCATTTCAATCGGAGGTTTCTCGATATAAGTGACCACTTTATGGAGCGACCCGTACTTTTCCAACGGACGGCCGTCGCTAAATTGAATATAACCGTACTTGACGTTCGGACTTGTGGGACGCACCCCTATGGTGACAATCCAATCGTTGTTTTCAGCGATAGCGATAGCCTGCTCGACATCATGAACAAAACGGTCTTCGCCAAATATGGCATGGTCGGAAGGTGTCACCACAATATTTGCATGGGGATTGATTTCCGAAATGATAGCAGCCGCATAGGCCACACAAGGGGCAGTGTTGCGACGGGTAGGCTCGCTTAAAACCTGATGGGGCAACAATCCGGGGATCTGCGCCCGTACTTTATCAACATATATCTCTCCGGTCACGATGATGATGTTTTCGCGCGGGCAGATACGTTCAAAGCGGCTGAATGTAGACTGCAACATTGACTGACCTGAACCCATAACATCGAGAAACTGCTTGGGGTTGCTGTCCTTACTCATTGGCCAAAAACGGGTACCAAAACCTCCGGCCATTATCACACAAAAATTATTTTCGTTCACCATTTAATAGTTCATTATTAGAGCTAAACACTTACAGCACCTTTGATATGTGGATGCGGGTCGTACCCATCCAAAACAAAATCATCGTAATCGAAATCAAAAACATTCTTCTTTTCCGGGTTCAAATGCATTACGGGCAATTGTCGGGGCTCACGCTGAAGCTGCAATTCGCATTGCGGAATATGATTGTTATAGATGTGAGCATCGCCAAAGGTATGAATAAAATCGCCATACTTCAGACCACAAGCCTGTGCAATCATCATGGTAAACAGTGAATAGGAAGCAATATTGAATGGTACTCCAAGGAATATATCTGCCGAACGCTGGTAAAGCTGACAACTGAGACGACCGTCGGCAACATAGAACTGAAACAAAATGTGACAGGGCGGAAGTGCCATACGGTCGATTTCTCCCACATTCCAAGCCGACACAAGCAGTCGACGTGAGTCAGGATTGTGTTTGATTTGGTCAATCAGCTGTGTGATTTGGTCAATATTCGAGCCATCGGAGCACCCCCAGCTACGCCACTGCTTGCCATAAATGGGACCAAGGTCACCGTTGGGATCTGCCCATTCGTCCCAGATGGAAACTTTATGGTCGTGTAGATACTTGATATTGGTATCACCTTTCAAGAACCACAACAGCTCATAGATAATCGACCTCAAATGCAGCTTCTTGGTGGTGAGCAACGGGAAGCCGTCATCGAGATGAAATCGCATTTGATAACCAAAGACGCTGATAGTACCAGTGCCTGTTCTATCGTGTTTGGAAACGCCTGTATCCAACACGTGTTTTAATAATTGCTTATACTGTTCCATAGAAATTCTATGTATGTAACGTTGAGCACAAAGAAATAGTATTTGCACCCGTAGGTTGAATTTATGAGGCGGAATCCGTAGAAGGTACGCTGTTACGGAATGCCGCAACCATAGCAGTTAAGAACATCCGCATTGGGACAGGTTTTGCACTCAAACCCATGCCCTTCCAAACACAAATATTCAATTGAAACCGGGTGCCAAAACATAAAACAGAGGCACCATAAAGGGTATAAAAAGAGTTATAGCAGCTTACACATACACTTATACAACAATATTTTACATATATAGACCAAATGTTATTTAACATAAAATTTTGCCACATAAAAAAAAGTGCGTATCTTTGCATGGAATTTATTGAAAATGTGTGAGGGGACGTCAGTCCCCTTCTTCTTTGTGAATTATGATAGAAAAAGTCAGAATTTTAGAACTCGTCCAAGACGCACTCAACGACAGTGACAAGTTTCTAGTAAACCTTAAAATCACTACCGACAACCGCATCTATATCGACCTTGACGGAGATTCGGGAATCACTATTGACGACTGCATAGCAGTAAGCAGGGCCATTGAGGGGAACCTCGACCGTGAAGAAGAAGACTTTGAACTGAATGTCAGTTCCGCCGGCGCAGACAGCCCGCTTAAGTTACCCCGTCAATACAAGCGCCACATCGGACGGGACTTGTCGATAGAGACACTGGCACAAGAATCATTCGAGGGCAAATTGCTCGAGGCTGACGACACCCAGATTGTTGTCAAAACAAAAGGCACAAAGAAATCAGCCCCCAAGATGGTCACACTTACTTTCGATGAAATAAAAACAGCAAAAATAATCATAAAATTTTAGTACATTCCAATGAGCACATTGAACTTGTCTGAATCCTTTTCGGCATTCAAAGAATTCAAGAATATTGACCGCGAGACATTGATGCACATTCTCGAGGATGTGTTCCGCACAGCCATTATCAAAAGATATGGCTCCGACGACAATTTCGACATCATCGTCAATACGGACAAGGGAGACCTAGAAATCTTCTGCAACAGACTGATTGTAGAGGACGGTACACTTCAAGACGAACAAAGAGAAATCGAGTATTCCGAAGCCATCAAGATTGAAGCAGACTTTGAGGTTGGCGAAGAGGTTTCCGAACCCGTCAAGATTTCCGAGTTCGGCCGTCGCGAAATCTTAGCGATTCGCCAAAATCTGGTCAGCAAAATACAAGACCACGAGAACTCACTCATTTACAACAAATACAAGGAAAAAGTTGGCGAGATTATTGTTGGCGAGGTACACCAGCCCTGGAACAAGGAAATCATTGTACTTGACGAAGAGAAGATTGAATTGGTGCTTCCCCGTGCCGAGCAGATTCCCACCGACAGGTTCCGCAAAGGCGATACCATCCGTGCCGTTGTACTGAAAGTAGACCCGCGCAACAACAACAAGCCGGTAATCACACTCTCGAGAACATCGCCAGTATTCCTGGAGCGCCTTCTTGAGGCGGAAGTCCCCGAGATATATGACGGACTTATTACCATCAAGAATATTGTACGTGTGCCCGGAGAACGTGCAAAAGTTGCAGTTGAGTCGTATGACGACCGCATTGACCCAGTGGGTTCATGTGTTGGAGTAAAGGGTGGCCGTATTCACGGAATTGTAAGAGAGCTCCGCAACGAGAACATCGATGTCATCAACTACACTCCGCGTTTGGATGTAATGATACAACGCGCCCTCAGCCCGGCAAAAATCACCAGCATCAAGATTGACGAGAGTTCGAAGCGTGCTGAAGTATTCATGGCACCTTCCGAAGTATCGCTCGCCATTGGTAAAGGTGGCCACAACATCAAACTTGCCAGCCGACTGGTTGATTACGACATTGAGGTTTATCGTGACACCGATGAAGACTACGATGATGTAGCAATCCAAGATTTCAACGACGAAATCGATCAATGGGTAATTGACGTACTCAAAAAAATCGGTTGCGATACAGCCAAGAGCGTACTGGCGCTGTCGAGAGAAGACTTGATCAAGCGCACCGACCTTGAGGACGAAACCATTGACGAGGTATTGGAGATACTCCGCTCGGAATTCGAATAAAAAAAACTGGAACAATATCCAGAAAACAGATTGCAACAGCAATTCGACAATAAATTAAAGCAGGACTCACAAATATAAGGAACAAAATGGCAGAAGAACCGAAAAACATCAGACTCAAACAAATCGCCAAAGAGCTCAATGTTGGCATCCAAAACCTTGTTGAATGCTTGGTAAAGAAGGGACATCAAATAGATATGAACCCTAACACCCGAGTTACCACTGAGCAATACGAAATACTTGCCAAGGCGTTCCAATCGGAACGTAAGGTGAAGGAGAATGCCGACAAGATAAAACTGACGAACAACAGCAGTGTTGTTGTTGAAGTCCAAAAGAATGCCCCAGCCGAACCCGTTTCGGAAGAAGACAGTCCCGATGTTATCATCATCAAAGACCATACATTTGTTCCCCCAAAAAACGCCGAGCCTGACAAACATTCGTCAAAACGGGACACTGAGCCTGAACCCGTTATGAATATTACTGACGAACCCATTGTTCCGCAAAATGAAGATGTTGTTGATGACGAACAGCCTTCACAAAATGAAGTTTTTGAAAGTGAGCCCAATGTAGAGGAGCCCGCTGACGACCGCGACGAAATCGTTGCAGAGGTTGCCACAGAAACTCCCACAGACGAAGCAGCCTCTGAGGCAGTGACTGCCGACGCCAAAGAGACTAATGCCAAAATGAATGTTTTGGGACGCATTGACCTTGACTCGATCAATACAAAAACCCGTCCTCAAAAGAAAACCAAAGCACAGCGTGCAGCTGAAAGACAGCAACAACAGCAACAAAATATAGCCAAGAAAAGCACCGTTGCCGAAACACCGGCGACACCAGTTCAGGAATCGCCTGCAGAAAACACCGTTCAGAAAACCGAGCCAACACATATTGAGACCCAATACCAAAAGCTCAACGGTCCAAAATTGGTAGGCAAAATAGACCCCGAACAGCTTGAGAAAGCCAAGGCTAAACCCGCACACGGAGAGAAGAAAAAACGCAAACGCATACAGAAAGAGAGCGTCAAAATCAATGACGTAATCAGCGACAATAACAACAAGAAAGAGGAGCACAACAAACCTCCGAAAGACAAGAAAAAGGAGAAGAAACCCAAAGTGGAGAAGAAGGTTGTTATTGACGACAACGAAATCGAAAAGCAGATACGCGACACGCTCGCCCGCTTGAGCCCTCTCGGCAAATCAAAGACCTCGAAACACAACAGAGAGAAGCGCCAAAAGGTACATCAGCGTATTGAGGAAGAGCAATTATCGGCAATGGAGAGTTCGAAGACATTGCAGGTTACAGAATTTGTAACTGCAAATGAGCTTGCCACCATGATGAACACACCGGTAAACCAGATTATCGCAACCTGTATGTCGGTAGGCATTTTTGTCAGCATCAACCAGCGACTTGACGCCGAAACCATCAAACTGATTGCTGATGAGTTCGGTTTCGAAATCAATTTCGCCAGTGCCGATGTTGTGGACAGCCTCAACAAAACCGAAGAGGAAGACCGTCCGGAAGACTTGGTACCCCGCAACCCGATTATCACCGTTATGGGCCACGTTGACCACGGTAAGACCTCGTTGCTTGACTACATCCGCAAAACCAATGTGATTGCAGGTGAGGCCGGTGGTATTACCCAGCATATCGGTGCATACGAGGTGACTACCGACGACGGCCGCAAGATTACTTTCCTCGACACCCCTGGTCACGAAGCGTTCACCGCCATGCGTGCCCGCGG
>CALEPD010000251.1 GCA_937910265.1 uncultured Bacteroidales bacterium | reverse complement strand
AGAACTTTCTCTTCCAAAACTTCGGCCGCGCTGTCGCTGATGTCGGGACGTGTGCGGATGACTTTGTAGGCTTCGAACGTCATCTTTCTCGAAGTGTTTCCTACATGGGTGATTTCTCCGACTGCCTCGATATAGTCGCCGGCATAAACGGGAGCTTTGAATTCTACCATGTCGTAAGCACAGAAAAGTCCTTCGTCGCCGTCTTGGATGATGAGTAACTCTGTGGCCACATCGCCGAAAAGGTGAAGCATATGTGCGCCGTCAACTAGGTTGCCGCCGTAGTGGGCGTCTTTTGCGCTCATGCGTACGCGGAGCATCGATTTTACTGCCATATCTTTTTTATTTTTTTATGATGAAATCTACAAAAATACCGGGGGTCTTTACATTCTCGGGTGAGATGGAGCCATTGGTTACAATCTCTTGAGGCTCTACAATAACAACGTCGGCTGCGGTTGCCATAAGAGGATTGAAGTTTTGTGAGGTACCTTTATAAACCAAGTTGCCTGACTCGTCGGCAATGTTGGCTCCCAAGATGGCTACATCGGCACGTACAGGTTTCTCCAACAGGTATTCCTTGCCGTCTACAGTTATTTTGTCTTTGCCATTCTCAACTACAGTGCCTAATCCGGTTTGGGTCAATACACCACCCAAGCCAGCACCTGCAGCACGGATTTGTTCAGCCAAAGTACCTTGTGGTTGCAGAGTTACTTCCAACTCGCCGGCATTCATTTGGTCAATAGTGTTGTTGTTGGTTCCGATATGGGTGGCAATGACTTTCTTTACCTGACGGTTTGTGATGAGTTTGCCAACACCAACTTCCGGATATGCTGTGTCGTTGCAGATGATGGTAAGGTCCTTTACTCCACGCTCAACCAGTTCGTCAATAAGTGCTATGGGGTTGCCCACACCTAAAAAACCTCCAACCATTACGGTCATGCCGTCTTGAATTTTTGCTGCGGCTTCTTTAACTGAGACAAATTTGTTCATGATAATATGCGTTTTTTTACTATTTCTCGTTATTTAATCAGTCTGCAAATGTACCAATTTTTTTTCAATCATGAAAATAAATTTGTTCAAGTGGCATTTTATGAGTACTTTTGCATCAAATTATTGATAAATACTACGGATGAAACGAATAATATTCTCATTGGTATTGCTGCTCTCAAGCAGTGTGGCTGCGGCTCAGGAATATGTTCCGGCGGAAGAAATATGGAAATCCGAGGAGGTCAAGGGTAACTATTACCATGGTTGGTCTTTTCACAAAAGTTGGGAGGTTGATTTTACTGTTGAAAGTCAAGACGGCCGTTATACTCCGACTAATGATGACATTGTTAAGGCTGAGCGTCTCATCAAAAAGAAACTGCCCTATGTAAACCGCAACCACGAAAACCAAGGTGGCATGTGCCCGGTTGTGGATGAGCATCTTACCAAATACGAACGCCAGTATGTCGGGTTTACTGATATCTATGGCTATCATATCATTTGGGTCAATTTCATTTGGGATGAAAGTGTAACCGACAAATTGTCGGAGGATATTTTGCTCACCGGCGGAGGATGTAGCCGCTACTGGCACATCAAGGTCAACCTCGATACCGAAAAAGTCTATGGTATGGAAGTCAACGAGTCGGGTGATGTTGTGTATATACCCAGGAAAAAGAAAAAGGGTCCCCGTATCAGCCGCCCGAAATACAGCGAACCGCCACAGCGTATCCGCAAAACGGGTATCATCCATACAGAGGAAGAAAAGCAATTTGAATAATACACATACCTATATTCAGGCGTTGGCCTAATGAAGAACAAAAACCTCCTTTACCAAAAAGCGTTTTTGTTCTTTTTATTAGAAATGGGTGCCACGTATCTGACAATGCATAAGGTGCATCATTAAGCGGTCGTATTCCTTCTGACCTCGGTCCGGATGTGGTAAATGAGAGATATAATCAACATCTTAAATAGATATTTCCTATGAAGAAGATAGTGTTGGCGGTTTTCGCAACAAGTCTATGCCTGGCTTTAAATGCTCAGGTACCTCTTCGGCCTGATGCGTTTCCCCCTGTGCCCGATACCGTTGCGGCAAAGGAACTCCGCATGGCGTCAACTGTCGAGGAGTTGCGCCAGTGGGACTCCTATCCAACATATTCCGCATATCTTCAGCTTATGCAGTATTATGTCGATTCTTTCCCCCATTTATGCCATATGGATACAATCGGCCAGTCAATCAACAATAGGCTGATACTCTCCATGGCACTCCATGGCACGTCGCCCCAAAGCTCTGATAATCCGCAGTTTTTTTATTCATCAACTATCCATGGTGACGAGTTGACGGGTTTCTATTTTATGTTGAGACTGATCGACACGTTGCTTTCGGGATATGGCTCCAATGCAGAAATCACCGATCTGTTGAATAGTGTCGATATATACATCAATCCTTTGGCCAATCCCGATGGCACATACTATGGGGGTGATGCTACTGTGGCGGGGGCCATCAGATACAATGCCAATTGGGTCGACCTCAACAGAAATTATCCAGACCCTTTCGGAACAGATCCACTTGTGTCTATTCAGCCTGAGAATCAAGCCATGATGGATTATGTGAGTGAACACAATTTTTTGCTTTCGGCAAACTTGCATGGCGGGAGCGAGGTGATGAATTATCCATGGGACAGTTTCACAAGCAGTGTGATGCCTGTTGATTGTGCCGATTGGTGGCAAGATGTATGCAGGCGATTTGTAGGTACTTGTAGGCAGGTCTCCTCCGATGCCTTTTCCGAAGTCACCCCTGAGGGTTATATTGCTGGCGGTGATTGGTATGTGATTAGGAATGGACGGCAAGATTATATGAACTATCATGGAACCAGGGAGTTGACTATGGAGGTTTCGGTTTCAAAAATGCTCTCCACCAGTCAACTGGACAATTATTGGTCGGTGCAACACAAGGCCTTGATCAATTATATAAAAGAAATCTATTCTTTGGTTGGCAGTCCTGTGCATATCGAGAACAATAATCCCTCTGGTCAATATATGGTATATCCCAATCCGACAACGGGAATTGTTAATGTGAAATCCGATAATAGTACGACTACCATCAATTTGTCGAACTGTCCTCCCGGAGTTTATAGGGTTGTTGTCGATGGCGTTTCTCATAAGGTTGTGAAACTATGAAATATACGCATCTGTCAGTAGCCATACCGATGATGGACGAACGAGAAAACGTTCCCCATCTTTTGAAACTACTTGGAGAGCAAACATATAAGAATTTTTCAATCTATGTTTGTGTCAACCAGCCTGATTCGTGGTATGATGACGGTGACGAGTCGCATCTCCGCATTTGCGGGGAAAATGCTCAATCCATCGAGATGTTGAATGGTTCCCAATTGCCAGTTCATGTTATCGATTGTTCTTCAAGGGGCAAAGGGTGGCAACCGCGCAAACAAGGTGTCGGGTGGGCACGAAAACTATTGTTCGAAACAATATTGAATGACTTTGGTCCGGATGAAATTATTGTAAGCCTCGACGCCGATACATCTTTTTCGGTTAATTATCTGCAGTCGGTGCTCAATACATTTAATCAAAACCCTGCAGTGGACGCAATAGCTGTGCCATACTACCATCCGCTATCGGGAATCGATGATTTCGACAGGTCGTTGCTTCGTTACGAGTGCTACATGAGGCACTATCTGATAGAAATGCTCGAAATCAACAATCCCTATGCCTTTTGTGCGTTGGGCAGTGCCATTGCTTTTACTGCTCGGGCTTATAAAAGGGTAGGGGGTATTTCGCCTCTGCAGGGCGGTGAGGACTTTTATTTGATGCAGAAGTTCGCCAAAAAAGGCTCGTTTACCAATACAATGATGGCGCAAGGGAGCTGGCTTGATGTCGTGAACAACGATTACTCTTTTTCAGGCATAGTCTATCCACAGGGACGGCCGTCAAGCAGAGTTCCTTTCGGTACGGGGCCTGCGGTGGCGTTGTCTATAGCTGAGCTCAATGCCAAATATCCATTTTATGCACATGCCGCTTTTGAGGATATTAAACGCACATACGACTGTTTCTATGATATTTATAGCTCTGATGTCCCTACTCCGATGTCTTCGTTTTTAGAAAAACAATTGTCTGTCGATTCGTTGTGGCAGCCGTTGCGTGACAATTATCGGGATGCTGCGCGTTTTTGTAGGGCTTGTGTGGAAAGAGTGGACGGATTGAGGATTTTGCAATATTTGAAATCGGTCAACCATCTATATCCGATTCCCTATGCCGATGTTTCGTTTGAACATGATGATGTGTCAAAGTTGAATGCATTTCGAAACGAGTTGTTTATTCGGGAAATGCAATTACGTGAAAAATGAACTATTTCAGAATCTAATTTCCAGAAGGTTGTTCTCAATGAGTCAGACCTATTGTAGAGTTCATTTTTGCATAGGTTTACATATTACAATAATAATACCGCTTCTACGTTACAACAAAATAGACAAAACTCATAAATTCTTAATAATATGAATATTGACGAATTGAAAATAGATGAATCCGCCAAACGGAATGTACAGGCATGGCTTGAAGGAAATTTCGATGAGGATACCAAGCAGGCTATACGCGACATGATGCAGACTCCCAATGAGTTGAACGAGTGTTTTTATCGCAATCTCGAATTTGGAACAGGTGGATTGCGTGGCATTATGGGCGTCGGTACCAACCGTATGAACAAATATACAGTTGCTATGGCTACCCAAGGTCTTGCAAACTATGTGAAGAAAAGTTTTCCTCAAGCTTCTCCTGTTAAGGCTGCCGTTGCCCATGACAGCCGAAACAATAGCCGCCAATTTGCTCAAATTACAGCCAATGTGCTTGCTGCCAATGGCATAAAGGTATATTTGTTTGAGGATTTGCGACCCACTCCCGAACTTTCATTTGCTGTTCGTCATTTTGGGTGCCAAACAGGTGTGATGCTCACTGCCAGTCACAATCCTAAAGAATACAATGGATACAAGGCCTACTGGGATGACGGTTGTCAGTTGGTTGCTCCTCACGATACAAATGTCATTGACGAAGTGCTGAAGATCACATCCCTGTCCGATGTTAAAATGTCCGGCGGTGAGTCCAACATCGAAATCATCGGTGCTGAAGTCGATGATATCTATTGCAAATGCATTGAAAACAATGCATTGAACCCATCGGTGATAAAAAAACACCATGATTTGAAAATAGTTTACACACCATTGCATGGTACAGGTATTACACTGATTCCAAGAATGTTGAGACAACTTGGGTTTACCAATGTGAATGTCGTGAAAGAGCAGGCCACCCCCGACGGCAATTTTCCCACCACGCCTTCGCCCAACCCGGAAGAGCAGGCAGCCATGAAAATGGCGGTAGATTTGGCTAAACAAACCGATGCCGATATAGTTTTTGCCTCCGACCCCGATGCCGATCGTGTGGGAGTGGCTGTCAAGCGCCCCGACGGTGAATGGATGCTGCTTAATGGCAACCAAACACTTTCAGTTATCATCTATTATCTCGTTCACGAATGGAGCCGCAATGGCAAACTTAATGGCGACGAGTATATCATCAAGACCATCGTAACTAGCGAATTGCCTGCCGACATTGCCAAAAGTGTCGACGTAAAAGTTTATGATGTGCTTACCGGATTCAAGTTCATAGGTGCCAAAATACGCGAGCTGGAGGGTAAGGAAACCTTCATCGGTGGCGGTGAGGAGAGTTACGGATACATGATTGGAGATTTTGTTAGAGATAAAGACGCTGTTGCTGCATGTTCCATGATAGCGGAAATCGCCGCATGGGCGGCTGATAAGCAGAAATCGTTCTACGATGTTCTGGTTGACATCTATCTCGAATATGGCTTCTACAAAGAGGGTTTGCTGAGCGTTGTCCGTAAAGGCAAAAGCGGAGCTGAGGAAATACAGCAGATGATGAAGGATTATCGTACAAATCCTCCCACTTTCATCGATGGCGAAAAGGTTGTCCGCATTAAAGATTACAAATTGCACGAGGATGTGAATCTTCTGACAGGCGAAAAGCAAACACTTGACCTTCCCTCCTCCAATGTGTTGCAGTTCTTTACCGAAAAAGGAAACAAGATCACGGTTCGTCCCAGTGGAACAGAACCTAAGATTAAGTTCTATTTTGGCGTAAAGGGCAGCCTGCAAAACCGCGATGATTTCGCCCAAGTGAACGCTATGCTCGAAAGCAAGATTGAGTCAATAAAGCAATCCATGAAATTGGTATAACTTACTGCCTGGAATCTTTCCGGCATATAACGTCAAAACAAGAGGCGGGGCTATTGTAACGGCTTCGCCTCTTTGTTATATTTCTTGAATTATTGTTAGACAACAAAGGAGTCATAAATCGCTGAGTGTCTATATTGCCAACAAGACAATGGAAGTATAACGTCGAATCTGTAGAAATCACCGAAAGGCTAATGTGGC
>CALEPD010000250.1 GCA_937910265.1 uncultured Bacteroidales bacterium | reverse complement strand
CGAACAAAAAGTTGAATTTTTAGAGCCTACCTTGTATCTTTGTGGTGTTGTTTTATTTGTTTTTTTGTTAAATGGACTTCGCAAAAAATCGAATACACTACGCTATAATCAGAAATGGTATAAAAATAGAAGTCCCGTATGGTATATGATAAAGATTGTTATGAAGCATGTTTTGTTTTTGTCGCTGGTCATGTCATCGTTCCTTGTCGTCGCTCAGTCGTCATTGCCTTCGTATCGTGCAGGTGAATTAAATAAAGGGTTGTCCAATCTTCAGGCCCAAGATTGCTGGATATTGTCAAAAGACCATGTTGAAGTGGTGGCGTTGACATACGATGTGCGATTGGGGACTTGGAAGAAGGGTTTTGAGATAATGGTACTTGATACCAATGCTAATGTGATACGTAGCGTCGAGTTGCCTGAGACGAGCTTCCGTTCTTCTGTCATAACCGCCAACTACGTTGACGGAATGGCGTATGTTATACTCGAAGTTGAGCCGTTTGTGTATCAACGTATGGCTGTCGATACCAAATCTATGAGTGTGGTCAGTGTCGAGACGCTCTTTGAGGAACGTTCGAATAAGGATTTTATGTCTGCATGCATGTCGGCTAAGTCTGACAACAATCTGTTTTATGCCTTGAATATTGTTTGGTACAATAAACAAACTGACGAAGTGTTTTTCCGTCAACAGCTTTTGGACGAAAAATTGCAGTTACTTTGGGAGAAAACTTATAATACACTGCCGGTGTTCGGCATGAAGGTGAGCGATGACGGAGAACTGATGCTGCTTGCCTCAAGCTATTATTCAGACGATAACCGTACTATAATCGAAGCCTCTTTCCTTGATGTCGATGGCGAAAGCCGTGTTGAGGCCGAACTTTGCGGAGGGGAAACTCATGATTTGAGGTTGATGAATGTGGTCGGTGATTGGGCTGTTTGTGGCGGTTTGATGGTGGCCAATGGTAAAAGGGATGACATTTACGACAGCATGATTGGTGTGGCTTTCAATATCCGCACCGGTGAAGTGAGACGTCACATGTTGCCTTTTACGGAAGCCGACGTGAATGTGCTTCACGCTTCGAAACTCGATAAAACCAGAAAGGAAAAATACGCCGCCGACTTGTACTGCGACGAGGTGTGTGCTACAGCCTATGGCGGTGCCTATTGTTGTCGTCGTTCTTGGGTTCACGTGGTCAGGTACACGGACGGTAGAGAGATATATACAAGTCACACCAATGGATCAATACTCTTTGCTGTCGATACGAATGGTCTTATCCTTTGGCATAAACCATTCCGTACATACTACGTCGAAGGTACTTCTGAGCATGTATATGCCAATTTGTTGACGGTCTCTGATGGTGAAACTGTATATTTTATATGTCCTGAACGAAAGAACGCCCCTAATGTATACAACGTGCAGGAAAACGACAGTCACATTAAGATGAACATTGCAGCATGCTCTTATGGCGTTTATTCAATCAACAAGGATGGTATCGTGACAAAAACGCAATGGGATGTGGATAAAGGTGCACGTATAATGGATTCCCGTTATAAATTAAGTCAAAAGAATTATCTTGTTTTTCAGTCATCCATAAAGAAATCTGCGTTAGGCTATGTCCGTTTCTAAACTATGTATTATATTTTTCTTACTGGCAGGTTCAATCATTGCTGTTGCGCAGAACGATTACGACTTTGACAATTTCACCGGGATCCAATCCGAAGGAGCTGTCCCCGATGACCTACGTAAACCGTTGGCGCAATTGTATGCAGAAGACAAGCAACGAGTGCGCGACTACAACGATGGTGCCCTTTCTAACCGCGACCGCGTGTTGTCCGTGTCCTATAACATCAGCCGTCTGATGAGTAACGGACGTATCCTCTATGGTGACCCTATCTCACGAATGGTTGAACGTGTTGCCGATACTTTGCTTGTGGATTATCCCGAACTTAGACAACAACTCAGATTCTATACTGTCAAATCGCCGGCAGTTAATGCGTTCGCCACAGGTCAGGGTATGATTTTTGTTACTACTGGATTCATTTCGCAACTTGCCGACGAGGCCCAGCTTGCCTATGTCATCAGTCACGAGATTGTCCATTATTATCGCAACCACAACATGGAATTGATTTCTCGTCGTGACAAAAAAACTGCTGACGAGGAACAGCAGATAGCCGATTTCCTGAAATATCACTGTCGTTCGCGTGAAATGGAAAGCGAAGCTGACAGCTTGGGTCTGACCATGTTCTACATCAACAGTCCTTACGACAAAAATGTTGTCGATGGTGTCTTCGATGTATTGCAGTATGCCGAAATGCCTTATGAGGAGATTCCTTTCGATACGAATTATTTCAACACTCCGTACTACAGGGTACGAAGTGAATGCTGGCTCGACGAGGTGGCGGAAATCACCTCGCGCGACGACTACGACGATTCATTAAGTACTCACCCCAATATCAAAAAACGCCGAACTGCCACACAACGGATTCTGGCACCTTATTCTGGGGGTGAGCGTTTTGTAATGACTACTCAGGAACATTTCGCGCAAATACGCACGCTGGCACGTTTTGAAGGAGTGAGGCAGAATCTTGTCTATGCCGATTTTGTCAGGGCTTACTACGATAGTTATGTGATGGACATGCATTATCCTGACAACCGATTCCTGGCACGTGCCAAAGCGTATGCCATCTATGCGCTCGCCATGTACCGTACTTATCAGGAAACCACTGCTATAGTTGGTGATTTTGCCAAAGTGGAGGGCGAAATGCAGCAATTGTACCATCTCTTTACCAAATTGTCTGCTCGGGAAACTTCATTGCTTGCCATGCGCGAATTGTGGACTTTGCATCAGCGCTTCCCCGACGATCCTTATGTTAAGGTTTGGTGTGTCGATGTCATGAATGTTATCCGTGACAAGCATCAACTCAACACCGCATTTTTCTTAAATCATACTGCCAACAACGATACGGTAAAAGTTGAGATGTCCACTAACGATAAATATGCACGCATCCGCCAACGGCAGCAGCAACAGCGCGAAACCGATATGTCGAAGTATGCCTTCTCCGATTTTATAATGCACAACGGCAACTTCATCGAATTTATGTCCCAGTGTGTTTCTGATACAGGTGCAACCGATAAGGTCGACTTGCGTCAGGGTGCCGCATATCTCTATTCACCACAGTATTTTGTGGTTGAAAACAACGGGAATAAAGACATCAAATACCGCAAAAGCGATCGACTGGAGGGACAGTTTTCCCATGATGTAAAACGGGTGAATCTCTCCGCAGGTATCAAAATGATCGATTTCTCAGATCCTGCCATGCGTCAAACGGACGATGCTCAGTTTTACAACGATTTTGTGGCTATCAATGAGTGGACCAATGAATTTTGGCAAAGCAAGGCGGTATTCCCCTTAAGTTTGTTCTTGCAGCCTCAGATGGATGTACTCAACGCCAGGTACAATGCCGATAAGTTGAGTTTGAATATGGTAGTGAATTATGAGTATGAGAAATATAAATCTCCTTTTTATAAGATTGCATTTTCTCTTGTTTTGCCACCTTTGGCTCCAGTGTTTTTATACCAGCTGTTTGCTCATAGGGAAGAAACTTATTCGCAAAATTATCTTGTCAACACCCACAATGCCACACTGCTTTCAAAGTCGGATGACCGATATGCTTTTGCTGACAGCAGGTCGCTGGTTAAAAACACTGTGTATGGAAATATATCCATGGCAGAGAATCCCGACAAGCCACAGGGGTTCCTCGGGAATCGTCTGGCACTCAGTGCCAACATGGGCATTGGTGTGCCTGCTTTAGGTTACCTTTTTGACCATGCAGGTGCCGAGGTGGACTTTCATCCGGGTCTGAATGCCGAATTCGTAACTGCAAAAAAACAGTCGCTCTCGCTGTATGCCGACTACAATGCTACTTTTTTCGACATCAATGGTGTGAATGATCCGCAATGGCTACTCAACGTTTCAATGCTTAATACAGCACTCTCTTATAGATGGTATGCCGCCCGTACTGCCGCACCGAATGGCCCTTACTTCGGTTTGGGAGTCATGGTGAGTATGGTGAGCGTTGCCCCGAATGAACTCAATTTTTTGAATCGTATGGTCGATCTCGATAACTATATTGATGAAAAGCAATTTCGTTATGGATTGCACCTTGAAACGGGTCGTAATTTCATGCTCACCGACAGGGTATTCCTGAATCTCTTTACTCGGTATACTTTTACTTTTGCCAACCCCTTCGAACCTTATTTCGATGTTTTTACTCTTTCCGACGAGATGGGTAGGACGAAAGCGTTGCGTAGCTTCAATGCTGGGGTTTGGCTCTCGAACTTGATGGTTTTTGGTGTCGGTATAGGTTTTTTGCCATTCTGATGGGATATATTTTGTCGTATATCTCTCAATATCTCCCTTTCGTCATTTGGAATAAGAAAAGAGGAATATTCAAGGCCAGTCTCGATCATTTCCTTATCCGAAAAACTGGAATGAAAAGGTTTGTTGTCAGACGAAAATACAAAATTGTTTGTGTCCAACTTCACAATGTATAAACCCTGATTAGCCACGGTCCCGGAAAACTTTTAAACTTTTTCTCCTCGAAATATAAATTCTTATTATCTTTGCACAGTTCTGTTGCACATGGTAGTTGAGCCTACGTGGTAAACAAATATCAGTACTAACGAAATATAGTCAACAATTATCAGTTATTAATCGCAAACTAGAGTCAACCTAAATCAGGAAAGGACACTGTAACCTAAAATTAGTAGTAACGTTCAAATTACAGAATCCACCTTAAATAATGATGCGGCTTACCTCTTTTTTAATCTGTGCGTTTCTTTCGTTTGCATTTCCGTTGCAAGGATGCACCCAAAATATTGGTTCAGTGTCGGTCAATGCCGATTCGCTGGCGTTGGCCAACGCTATCTGGAGGGTCGACTCCCTGGATGGATTTGTATTGAAACAGCTGCAGATTTCCGACAATTCATATTTTGGCTCATGCCAGAATTTCTGCATGATAGAACTGCCAAGGAATTCCGAATGCCGCATAGCTTTCGCATACGATTCGACAGCCGACCGAACTTCTTCCATCGCCCAGCGTCACGGGGCTTTGGCTGCCATCAATGGTTCGTTCTTTGATATGGGCGACGGTTCTCCGGTTTGCTATCTGCGTATTGCAGGTCGGGAAGTCGGCATCAATACTCCGGCAGTCACCGATACCGTTAACCGCAAATTTTATCAGTACTCTACCATAGTGTTGCGCAAGGGTAGGGCAGGAGTGATGGTTACCGACAGTAACCGCTTTTGGGAACGTTCGGTTCAGGATAGTAATATCATGACAACAGGTCCCTTGCTCATTTTCCGCGACTCGCTTTTAGTTCAGGATGTCTCACGCTCCTTTGTCGCCAAACGCCACAATCGCACAGCGTTGGGGCGCCGTCGTAACGGTACTGTGATTCTCTTTGTGGCCGACGGACGTCACAAGGGTTTTGCCGAAGGATTGTCACTTCCCGAATTGCAGCAAACCATGAGGTGGTTGGGTTGTCGCGATGCCATTAACCTTGATGGAGGTGGCTCTTCAACCATGTATGTCAAGGATATGCCGTACAATGGTGTGGTCAATTACCCCAGCGACAACCATGCCCCCGACCATGAGGGCGAACGCAGGGTCTCCAACATCATCATGATTACAAAATAATGGCCGAAAGGCTTATGCACCACTCCGTTTCTAATATTCTTGAGCAAACAGACGGCGCAGGTCTTTGAAATAGGCCAAACCTGCAAAGGCAATTATGTAGAGACTGCTCAGTGTGTATTTCAGCCATAGGGATTCAGGTTCTATCAATTGGTTCGCCGCGATGAACGCAATGGCGACTGTCATGTACATAATGCAGCTGCCTACTTTATAGGGTATCGGATATACTTTTTGTCCCCAAACATACGATACAATCATGATGACAGTGTAGCATATCAGGTGAGCCAATGCTGCCCCAAGATATCCTATTGTGGGCACCAACGTGCACAATGATACAATGGTTACCACTGCGCCGATAGCTGTGATGACGGTGCCGGCCGAGGTTTTGTCGCTAAGCTTGTACCACATCGACAGATTGTATACCACTCCCAGAAACAGGTTGGCAAGCAGTACAATGGGAACAATATGCAGGCCCTCCCAGTATTCCGGACCTATAAGGTGTTTGAAGATGTCGATGAACAGGGTTACCCCAAGCAGTATCAGCAATCCGAAAACAAAGAATATGGTCATCACATTGCCAAACAATTCGGGCGATTCCTTATCCTTGGCCTTCGAGAAGAAGAACGGCTCACTGGCAAATCGGAACATTTGTATGAATATGGTCATCAACACGGCCAGTTTGTAGTTGGCTCCGTAAATGCCCAATTGCCGCATGGCGCTTCCAGTGTCGCTAATCATGTATTTTATTATAATTTTGTCGGCCACTTCATTCACCATACCGATTAAGTTTACCAGCATCAGAGGCAACGAGTAGCCAAGCAGTCTTTTCATCAGCTGGGTGTCCCATTGCAGACGTATCTGTCTGAATTCCGGATACAACAGCACAATGTTCAGTAGGCTTGAAATCAGGTTTGATAGAAATACCCAGGTCAAAAGTCCGGCTTCTGGACCGAATAATTTATTGGCGGCTGCCGTTGCCTGTTCGGGCATCCAAAGTAACACCACAAGGTTGATGGCAACATTTGTGCAGACATTCAGTATTTTTATGAGTGAGAACCGTTTGGGCTGATTGCGTTGGCGCAGCACGCAAAAGGGAACGGCAGTGATGGCGTCAACTGCTACAATCAGGCCCATTAGCAAGATGTATATTTCCTTGTTCTTGTAATCCATGGCGTTTGCCAGGAATGGGTGGACGGCCCACATGGTTGCCACAAACATGAGTGTGGTCGATAGAATACAGGTCATGATGTTGCCATACACCTTGTCGAAATTATCCTTGCCGGCGTGGCGGAAGAATGTAGTCTCCATACCATAGGTGAGCAGTGCCAGCAATAATGCCACATATGCATAAAGTTCAGTGAATTGGCCATAAACTTCTGGGGCGAAAACATAAGTGTAAAGTGGCACCAAAAGGGCAAAATTCAGCAGGCGGGGCAAAATGGTCCCCAATCCGTATACCAAAGCCTGTCCGGCTAACTTTTTGAATGGATTCATGAATGCAATAACGAGCCGCATTTTGTTTTATTGTTGTCATTTCTAACTCTTTGGATGCAAGAAATGCTTCCTGAAATAAATAAAGTGGCAATCTGTTGTTTGAAATGAGGAAAAAAACATGTATTTTTGCAGAAAATTTGGTGTTGTTCGATGTTCCGGTTCACCGTTGCGGCTTGGCTGTATGTGCATGAATCCAACCTGTCGGCTACACATACTATAATGTCAATAGAATATGAATAAGAGATTAATGTTTGTTGCCTTGCTGGCTTGTATGGTCTCTCTGGCGTGTTGTGACCGTGGCGTGACGGTGTCACAGATAAACATCATTCCGCAACCGGTATTCGTTGTTCAGAAACAGCCCTCATTCACCCTTACGAAATCAACCAAGATATGCTTCGAGAATTTCGGTCAAAACAGTCCTTTGGCCAAAACTGTGCTCAGAACCCTGCGCAAGATGCACATCCGTCCATCGGTGGTCGGTGTGCCGACTCACGATTGCATCAGTTTCCGTATCAACAATGTTGTGAATCCCGA
>CALEPD010000249.1 GCA_937910265.1 uncultured Bacteroidales bacterium | reverse complement strand
CACTGACCGTCGCTCAATACATCAATTACTTAAATAAGCAACCGATTGGCAGAGTCAAATATGCACTGGTTTAATTCCGCCAACGGGTATATTTTTCATAAATTGCATCAATTTGTTATTATTCAGCATACTGTACTTATACCATTCATCCCCGGGAGTATGCACACCAGATATGCATGTGTGTTGAGGACTTCGGCGCACAAAATTGACAGCACGTCGGTCGGGAGGGTAACGAACAGGTGTGGGAGAATGGGATTGTTGGTGGCTCTTTTTTTTCACTAATTGCACCTTATAATCGTGCAATTGCATTGTTTTTCGTATCTTTGCATAATCAATCAGACACTTAAGACATTGACATGAAGGCATTGAAATATATAACACTTGCCCTAATAGGCATTCTTTCAGGGAGTCATTGTATGGCACAAATCGACACGATGGACATACTCAATTACGACCTACGTCTTGATATCGGCAACCGCACAAGCGGCCAGATGGAAGGAAGTGCTACGCTGCGCATGCAACTCAACGTGACATGCGACAGCATAATGTTGGACATGAAGCCCGCCGAGATAGACTCGGTAATTGTTGACGGTGAGCCGACGGGGCATAGTCTGCGTCTTGAGAAACTGCACATACCCGTTAGTGGCATAGCGGCGAACGAACCATTTGACGTAGCCGTGTACTACTCGAAGGGGGAATATGTTGAGAATTACAATTGGGGAGGATTTCATTTCGACAACAATATCCACTACAATCTCGGTGTGGCATTTAAGGAGTATCCTCACAACTTCGGCCGGAGTTGGTTTCCGTGTCGTGACAACTTCACCGACCGCGCCACTTACCGTTTCGAAATCACCTCGAAACCGGGATGGAGCGCCATCTGCAGCGGCATAAAGCAATCGGAGAGGGTGAATGACGACAACTCGGTGACATCAGTATGGGTACTCAGCCAACCCACCCCAACTTACTTAGTGTCGGTGTCGGTAGCTCCGTGGCGCACCATTGAGCGTACATACGAAGGTATCGACAGCACCTATCCTGCCATCATCGGATTCACCACACAGGACAGTGCCTCTGTATATGAGGCCTATGAGGCATTGGAAGATGTAGTGCCGATGTTTGAACGCTGCTTCGGGCCATATAAATGGGGACGGATAGGCTATATCGCCACTCCTAAAGGGAGCATGGAGCATGTATCGAACATTGCCTTGGTAAGTTCGTGCATGAGCAGTATGTCGCTGCCATGCCAATCGGTCATAGCACATGAACTTTCGCATTCGTGGTTCGGGAATCTGGTGTGTTGCTCGGAATCGCATGATATGTGGATAAACGAAGGCGGTGCCACTTTCTGCGAGGAGTTGGCACGCGAAGCCACTACCGACAAAGCCACCGCAAACCAATATTACCAGAACAATCTGGAGATGGTGCTTCGCAGCGCGCACCACGAAGAGGGGTATCTTGCCCTTCATGGGGTTGCTCCCACCACCTACACCTACGGGACAACTTCGTACAACAAAGGCGCCACCGTGTGGCACTCGCTCCGTGGCTATATGGGCGACAGCCTTTTTTACGCAACGATGCGCACTTTTTTCAACGACTACGCCTTTACGTCGGTTGACGCCTACCAATTGCGCGACGCCCTCAGCACAATCAGCGGGGTTGACCTCACTCCATTCTTCGACTTTCATGTTCTTCAACCGGGATTTGTACATTACCACATAGATTCGGTGACAGTTGACGGTAACAACGCCACACTCAGCATTCACCAGACCTCGGTTGGCACCGATGCCGTTGCTCGCGCGCACCGCATTCCTGTAACGTTCTTCTCGCCCACTTTCGACAAGCATAAAGTGTGGCTACATTTTGACGGGGCCGACACCACTGCGACATTCCAATTGCCATTCCAGGCCGCCTTCGCTATACTCGATTACGACAAAGAGATATCGGATGCATGCACCTTGGAAGAAATCGTACTGTCGAATACATTGCCCAAAACACTCCCGCTGACCCACTGCAAACTCAAAGCAATTGAAAAGGGCACCGGCAACAGCCATATATTTGTATCGCACCATTGGGCAGAGCCTTCGCACGACCTTGTCCCTGAAGGCATCGTGCGTTTTGCCAACCGCTATTGGGTAGTGGCTGGACAATGGTCAGAGGGAAGCCAGCTGCAAGGACAATTCCAATACTCGCGCCGCACCGGCACTTCAGGCGCGGGATACCTGGATGCCGGATTCTTTGAGGAGGCTGAAAGTCTCGACTCGATGCGACTGATGTACCGCTACAACGCATCATACCCATGGCAAGCAGTATCGAGCAACCACGGAAGCAACAACTACGAAGACTATTTCACGACAGACAACCTCGTGCCCGGAGAATATACCCTTGCCGTGGTCGACCCCACTCGTGTGGGCATTGACAACAGCAATGAAACGGAGTACGAATTTAAAATATACCCCAATCCTGCGACAAACCATATAACCATTACCCCGACCCATTACGAAAACGCCTACAAAGCTGCAGTGTACACTACCGAGGGACGGAGGGTTTACCGCAGCCGCAAAATACAGGATTCTGGCGTACTGCAGCTGAACCTACCGGCTGGAACCTACATCATGCAGATACTTGATGCCGACGGAAAGACACTACACCAGGAAAAAATA
>CALEPD010000248.1 GCA_937910265.1 uncultured Bacteroidales bacterium | reverse complement strand
CTTGTAAGCCTTCATATCGGAAGCAAATCCGTGCTTTTCGCTTATCGCCTTGATCTTTTCAAACCATACATTATTGTCATCGGCCCCGATGGCAGAATCCTCTCACGCGACCCCCGCTATTGGGAGCTTCATAAATTGTTACCTCAAGCGCAACAGTAAATTTCTTTTATTATGGAAACGTCATTATATCCGCTCAAATTCATGCCCCTTTTCAAGAATAAAGTATGGGGCGGCAACAAAATCAAATCTATGGGTTTCGATTACGACCCGCTACCCAATTGCGGCGAACTTTGGGTGCTTTCTGGATTCGAATACAATGAGTCTATCGTAACCAACGGATTTTTGGCCGAAAACACCCTCAGCGAGGTGTTGGAGATTTACATGGGCGAACTCATCGGTGAGCGAAATTATGAGCGTTTCGGCAACGAATTCCCATTACTTATCAAAATCATCGATTCAGCCGACGATCTTTCCATTCAAGTGCATCCCGACGACGACTTGGCCCAAAGACGTGGCATGAGCAACGGCAAAACCGAAATGTGGTATATTGTCGATGCCGAGGAAGGCTCATCTATCGTCAACGGATTCCAGAAGAACACCTCTGCTGTCGAATATACCGATCACCTCAACCGTGGCACCCTCGAACAGTTGCTCCACAAGGACAACGTGCAGAAAGGCGATACCTTTTTTATCCCTGCCGGCCGAGTGCATGCCTTGGGCAAAGGTTTGATTACCGCCGAAATACAGCAGCCCAGCGACTGTACCTACCGCATCTACGACTACAACCGCCCTGGTGATGATGGTAAACCCCGCGAACTCCACACCCGGGAGGCACTGGATGCCATCTGTTTCGACAAGGTTGCCGACGGTAAAACCCATTACAGCTATGTCGAAAACAAAACGGTCTCATTGGCCGAAACTCCCTTCTTCACCACCAATCTCCTTGCCTTGACCAAGCCTGTACGCAAGGACTTTCACGATTTAGACAGTTTCATTGTCTATTTTTGTGTTGAAGGGTTGGCGGCTGTAAAGTGCATGAACGAAATATGTCCCATCCATGCCGGCGAATGTGTGCTTATTCCTGCTGTGGCTGACATTGTAGAACTATTCAGCGAAGGCCCAGCGAAATTGCTCGAGGTTTATATCGATCCTGAAAAATACAAAGGCGAGTCGTTGGCTCATTCCTACGACAACGATTGGGTGGCAAGTTTTATTGGCAATGGCGATCCCGACGATTATCTTGATGAGGATGACGATCAGTGCGATTGCGATGAGCACCAGTGTGATTGCCACGATCATGACCGTCATGACCATTGCGATTGCGGTTGTCACCACGACCATTAATGCCGCGGTCTCTTTGGTGAAAAAAATGGGTTCTACACATCAGATGAAGAACCCATTTTTTTTATTCAATCAATGCGACCCATTGTTTGGGTTAGGGCTTATTCGGCGCTGTGGGCATTCATTTCAGGGTCAACCTTCTTGACCAATCCCTGTAGCACTTGTCCTGGTCCAACCTCGATAAATTCCGAAGCTCCGTCAGCTATCATGTTCTGTACCGTCAAGGTCCAGCGTACGGGAGCCGTGAGCTGTTTGATAAGGTTTTCTTTTATCAGGTCGGGGTCGCTTACCGGCATTGCCGACACATTTTGGTAGCATGGGCAGATGGGCGAATGGAAGGTGGTCTGTTCGATGGCTTGCGAAAGCTCCAAACGGGCAGGTTCCATCAACGGGCTATGGAAGGCTCCGCCTACCGCCAGGGGCAGGGCACGGCCTTTGGCCTCTTTTATTTTTTCACTTGCTTTTGCCACACCTTCGTTGGTGCCGCTTATAACAAGTTGTCCCGGACAGTTGTAGTTTGCCGGTACAACAATTTCGTCGTCAATCGATGCGCAGATGTCTTCCACTGTTTTGTCGTCGAGTTTCAGTACCGCAGCCATGGTCGACGGGTGTGCCTCGCAGCATTTTTGCATGGCGTTTGCTCTTGCCGAAACAAGTCGCAGTCCGTCCTCGAAATCCATCGCTTTGGCTGCCACAAGAGCTGAGAATTCGCCCAACGAGTGGCCTCCCACCATGTCGGGTTGGAAACGTTCTCCCCAATAGGCGGCAAGTATAGTTGAGTGGAGAAATATTGCAGGTTGTGTTACTTTGGTCTGTTTCAGATCTTCCAGTGTACCATTGAACATGATGTCGGTGATACGGAATCCAACAATTTCGTTGGCACGTTCAAACATTTTGCGGCATTGTTCATTGTTGTCGTACAATTCTTTGCCCATTCCAACAAATTGGGTACCTTGTCCCGGGAAAATGTAAGCTTTTTTCATTTTTCAGTATTAATTCTAAGGTTTATTTCTTTTACATTAATCAGTTTCAACAACCAACCGGCAAGCAGTGCCGCTACAGCCATCAAGGCTATCTGTACCCACCATTCCATTGCTCCGGCAGTCACCGCGTGGTTCAGTTGGCGGTTGCAAACAATAATAAATAACGTAAAAAGTGTTAATTTTAATATATATTTAACATTTAAACCTATCTTGAAAATGCGTGCGGCAATGGTTATTTGAGCAATCGCGATGAACGATTGTGCTGTAAGTGAGGCAAAAGCGGAGCCTTCGGCACCCATTTTGGGTATCAGCAATAAATTCACCGCAATGTTTATTATCAGGGTTGTTACCGACAGTATGTTCAATGTCTTGAGATTGCCGTTGGCGGTAAGCAGCGTGCCGAAGATATAGGTGAAGGTGATGGGCAGAATCCCCCATATCAGAATGCTGAATACTGCAGCCATACTCTCAAGGTTGTCGGTATAGAGCATCTCCATGAGGGGCATGCTGAGCGAGGCAAGAGTGCAGGCTATCGGCAGCACCGCCACTGTTGTCAGCGAGAACAATATCCGCGTGGTGGTTTTTATTTCTTCACGTGATTCGGGTTGGTTGCTTTCCTTGCAAAGTCGGGCATATACGGGCAGCAGGGGAACCGAAATAAGGTACGATATCATCGACAAGGCGTCAAGCAGACGGAAGGCGCCGGCATAGATTCCCGATTGGAGACTGCCGTTTGGTGCAAAATGCTGCAGTAGAATAGGGTCGATACGGTTGTACGAGGCCATCAGCAGCACCAGGAGTGCAAAGGGTAGGCTCCGTTTTATTATCGACAACGAGAAGGCAAGACGCAATCGTGGTTTGCGAAAGCCTGTCTTGCGGAACAGTACAACCGATGCCACTGCCAGCGTAACCACGTATGCAGCGGTTTGGGCGTGTATAAACCATTCTATTCTGAAGTCGCCTTTCCAAGGTCCCCACAGCATCAGGCCGCAAACAACTATCATAACCAGTCGGTCAAGCACCGACAGCACACTGTCCCATTTAAACAGCAGCAACCCTTCGAAATTGCTCCGCATGTACAGTATCAGTGAGTTGAGAAACTGGTTGAGACACAACCATGCAAGGAATATAAATTGACGTGAGCTGTATCCGCATATCAGTGCCACGCTGAAAGCAATCAGTACATACAGTCCAAGCAGCAGAAACTTTATGCACAATATGCTCTCAAAGTATTTCCCTATCTGGTTCGGGTGTTGCGAAATGTTCCGGGTGTTGAAATTTGTGACACCGATGTCGAGCAGTATGTTGAATATATATGCCATGTTGAATATGGCAAAGTAGAAACCATACATCTCGGCTCCTACGGCATTCTGCACACCCACCTCGATGCCCAATATCCAAAAGGGCTTCACTATCAGGTTCAGCAGAAATACCCAAAACAGTCCGGAAATCAGTTTCTTCAGCATACAGCGGCTAAGCAATGGGTGTTATGGGTTAATGCGCCAATGCTCTTCAATGTCCCAATTGGCTCTTACCTCGATGGTTTTGGTGTAATAATGCGCCTTCTCTGGTTGGCGTTGTTTCCAGTAGTCGCCGGGGGTCCATTTGCCGTTGCCGTTGCCGTCAACAATGCAGCGTATCCGGTATTTTGCCGGACTCAGGTGGCTGAAAGTGGTTTTGCTGTCACGGATGCTCTGTTTCGATGCAACAACGCCACCATCCTCATTCATGATTTGTATAATCAGGTCGCGGCATTCCTCTGTTGGGTCAAGCGATACGGTTATGCTGAAGTTGCCGTATTGTTCAGCGGTGGTCACTTCGGTTGCAAACCGCAGGGTGTCGTGGCTGTTTCCGTACATATCGCGGCAACTGCCCTTGGGTATGCAGAATTGGTATTTCTTGCCAGGTGCGGCTTTGAAATCGATGCGTGCCTTCAGCGGAGTTACAAAGTCCAGTCCGCAGTATAGTGTCGAGCTGTCGGAAAGCTGAAGCACCGTCACCAGCGAATCGTTCTGGGGTGGCTGCAGCACAGGATTGCTGAACGCCAGCCACAAAGTGTCGTAGAATGGGTGAGCTGCCCCCACCATGGATTTTATCAGCGGCGGAGTTGCCGGTGTTATGCCGTGTCTTGGCGGCTTGTATTTCATGGTCAGCGTGTCGCAAAGCATGGTGGCACTGTCGCGGATAACAAGGTGTAGCGAATCACAGTCGCTTTTCTTGGTCCAGATTCTTAATGTGTCGCCTTTTGTGTTGAGGCTCCACCAGATGTTTTCGGCGTCAATCTGCGGATCCGTCATGGGCAGTTGGGTTGTTATTTCTGCGTGCCCTTTGCTTTTCATCTCGCTTTTCAGCACCCGTTGCACCTCTTGCTCAAGGGTCGATATGCGCAGCATCGCGTAATGCGAGGTGTCGCGTGGTGCAACGGTTGCTTCACTGCTGTCGTCTTCTACTTTTACCTTCATCAGCGTGTCGGGCATGGGTATCGCGGTTATCATGTTGTCGGCCCATGCAATGGCCTCACCCGGGGTGAATTTTAGGTTACGGTCAGCATCCACTATGGCCGCCAGCTTGTATTGGCCGCCGCGTATGTGGTTGAGTCTAAACAGGCCGCTCTTGTCGCACCGTGTGATATAAGTCGGGGTTCCTGTGGCCACCACCGAGTCGTCAACCATTCCCTTTTCACAGGCGTATGCCATCACGGTCACATCTTTCTCCATCGGCTTTCCGGTCAGTGCCTCGGTCACATATCCTTCTATGCAGTGCATGTCCATTTTGCCGCCCGTCGAAAACACATACTCATAACTCTGCAGGGCGTTGCCTTCGGTAAAGTCGGCAATGGCATTCTTGAATTGGAACAGATAGGTGGTGTTTTCACGCAGTGTGTCTTTTATCTTTACCAAAATGCCGTAGCCTTTGCTGCTGTATTCAGGTTTGTGCTTCATGGGTGGCGAAACCAATATATTGTTTTCGGCATCCTTGAGCACTACATACTCGTCAAACTCTATAAAGAACTCCTGCTCATCAAAGTTCAGTGTGGCATTGTCGGGGCTGCATCCCAATGCCACCGGAGGCTGTGTGTCTTTCGGGCCCCCTGATGGGTATCCCTGTTTGGCGCATCCGCTTAGCATCGCAACAATGGCCGTGGCACATAATAGTATCAGTTGTCGGTATCGGGTTGTCATGTGTCATTCAGTGTTTATCAAAAAACAACGCGAATTGGCTTAGTATATTGCCCGCCGCCGCAACAGCGTTTCTTTCGTGCTTTCCGCCTCCAACACAGTTGCATAGATTTCTCCGCATTCAGACATTCGGTTTTTGGCGACATATGAGGTGATACAACCCTCCTCAATTACAGGTGATTATTGTGTCCATATGGTCAAAAACAGTTTTATGCTTTCCAGACGTTACGACCCATACACCATTTTTGCGGTAAAATTGCATCTTGTTGCCGTCATCAAATCCAGCTCTCCCTCTCCACGAATGGAAATTAATTCGTAAATTTGCAACGTCAAGTTATATCCGAATTCTAATATGGCCAAACAAAACAACGCGAAACAACCCAAATCAATGGAGTCGGCTCTGTGGGAGTCGGCCAACAAACTGCGCGGCGCTGTCGAGCCTGCCGAATACAAGCATGTGGTGCTGAGTCTTATCTTCCTCAAATATGCAGGCGACCGCTTCGAGCAGCGGCAGCAGGAACTCATAACTCAGGGATTGAAAGAGTATGTCGATACGGTAGAGTTCTACACTGCGGAAAACGTGTTCTATCTTCCAGCAAAGTGCCGCTGGTCATATATCATGGAGAATGCCAAGCAGCCGAATATCTTCCAGATTATCGACGACGCACTTGTCGATATCGAGAAGAAGAACAAGCAGCTGGAGGGTGCCCTGCCCTACAACTACTATTCCAACCTGGGGCTGGACAAGACCAAATTTGCCTCACTGCTCGACGAAATCAACAAACTGGACACCGTCGCCGACTCCGAGAATGACCTCATCGGCCGTGTGTATGAGTATTTCCTTGGCAAGTTCGCCATCGCCGAGGGTAAGGGCAAGGGCGAATACTACACCCCCAAGTCGATTGTCAACCTCATTGCCGAACTTATTGAGCCATACGATGGCAAGATCTACGACCCCTGCTGCGGCTCGGGCGGTATGTTCGTGCAGTCGATGAAGTTCGTCAAGGCCCATCACGGCAATATGAAGAACGTGAGCGTCTATGGCCAGGAGAACACCAATACCACCTTCAAGCTGGCGCGTATGAACCTTGCCATCCGGGGCATCTCGGCCGACATCCGTCAAGGCGACACCTTCCACAACGACCACCACCCCGACCTCAAGGCCGACTACATCATGGCCAATCCGCCCTTCAACCAGAAAGACTGGCGCGAGGCCAACCAGCTCACCTCCGACCCACGTTGGAGCGGCTATGATGTGCCACCCACCTCCAACGCCAACTACGGTTGGATATTGAACATCTTGTCAAAACTCTCCACCCGTGGGGTGGCGGGCTTCCTGCTGGCCAACGGTGCGCTGAGTGCCGATGGCACCGAGCTGGCCATACGCCGCAAGCTCATCGAGAACGACAAGGTGGAAGCCATCATCATCCTGCCGCGCAATATGTTCTATTCCACAGATATCAGCGTCACGCTCTGGATACTGAACAACAACAAGAAAGCCCGTGTAGAGACCAAGAACGGCGAAGAGGTGCACTACCGCGACCGCGAGGGCGAAGTCCTCTTCCTCGACCTGCGTCAGGTTGGCGAACCCTTCGAGAAGAAATACATCCAGTTCTCGCCGGAGCAGATCCGCGACATTGCCGACACCTACCACAATTGGCAGCGCGCCGGCTACGAGCAGACCTACCACAACGAGCCGGAATACTGCTACTCCGCCACCCGCGACGAGATTGCGCAGAAAGGCTACAGCCTCGTGCCCAGCAAGTACATCGAGTTTCGCAACCGCGACGAGCAGATTGACTTTGATGCCAAGATGCTGGAACTGCAAACCGACCTCCGTGACCTGCTGCAGAAAGAGGAAGAAAGCACAAAAGACCTGAAAGACCTGTTTGAAAAGTTAGGGTATAAACTATAAGAAAGATGAAGCAGGAAAAACAGATAGTAATATATCAAACCGAAGACGGGCAGACACAGATTGACGTTCATCTGGAGGACGAAACCGTATGGTTGACCGCCAATCAGATGGCTGTGCTTTTCGATAGAGACGAGAAGACTCTCAGAAAGCATATCAATAATGTTTTCCGTGAAGGAGAATTGGAGAGAATTAACAACACGCATTTTTTGCGTGTTGATGGCGTAAAGCAGACAGTTGCCTGCTATAACCTTGATGTAATCATTTCGGTTGGCTACCGTGTGAAGAGCAAGCACGGTATCGCATTCCGCATTTGGGCAAGACAAATCATAAAAGACTATCTTGTCAAAGGCTATGCCGTCAATGAGCGGATGAGAAAAGAGCAAATTGGTGAACTGCGTCAGTTGGTGGGTGTATTGGGACGCACCATCCAGAGCCAGCCTTTGCTCTCCACCGACGAGACCACGGCCCTTTTTGACGTGGTGACCGACTACTCATACGCTCTCGACACACTTGACAACTATGATTATCAACGGCTCGTTATCGACAAGACAACGAAGGAAGAACCATTCCACGCCACATACGACAACGCTATGGAAGCCATCCGACGTCTTCGCGAGCGTTTTGGTGGCAGCAGTCTCTTTGGCAACGAGAAAGACGAATCGTTCAAGAGCAGCATAGGGCAGATATACCAAACTTTCGATGGAGTGGAACTCTACCCAAGCGTAGAGGAGAAAGCTGCCATGTTGCTGTACCTTGTCACCAAGAATCACTCTTTCAGTGATGGCAACAAACGCATCGCAGCCACGCTTTTTTTGTGGTTCTTGAACAACAACGGTGTTCTCTACCGGGCAGATGGCAGCAAGCGGATTGCCACAACACCTTGGTTGCATTGACGCTGATGATTGCCGAGAGCAAGGCAGAAGAGAAAGACGTGATGGTAAAAGTAGTGGTCAACCTTATCAATCAACGCAATGACGAATAATCAAATGGAATATCATAGATTAGGCGATTACATCCGCGAGGTGAATGTCCGCAACCGGGAGTTGAAGGTGACAAATTTGCTAAGACTAAGTATGACAAAGCAATTTCGTCCATCAACATCCAACTATTGTTTCTCCTGAAAAGTTAGGGTATATAATCTGATAAACTTTGATAATTTTGCAAGAATTATCAAGAATTATCAAATATTATTCGTATCTTTGCATCTTGAAAACGCAAATAAAGATATGATAGAAACACCTCCAAAAACCAGAGACAGAGCCTGTTTTGATTATATAACAGGGAATGTTGATAGTGCCATTTATCCGTTGATAGACAAGATAAATGACGGATATGAATATTGGGACAAGGTTAAATACAAGAAACCGTTGCCCAAAGGGGTGACTCCAGAAATACTTTGGTCTTACGTCAAAGCGTCACGTTTACAGGGACGGATGAATATTTGGTCCAAGTACGGTGTAAAACTTCATGTTACCAACCAGAT
>CALEPD010000247.1 GCA_937910265.1 uncultured Bacteroidales bacterium | reverse complement strand
ATAATAACGAGATTTATATGTATTTATTTTATTATCAGCAATTTAAATTTTAGAGATTACCTTAATAGTTGCAAAGATACACTTTTTTTTCCGTTCTGCCGGCTCGGAGTGAGCACAATGCATTCATTTTGTTTCATTTTTCCTATTCATATACTTGCCCTCTCCAATCCCGAATAGTGAAGTGTGACGGGGTATGTGTTTGATAAACAGATAAACATGATTTTCAGCCAGGTTCTTTCCCGTTGCCGCTCTTATTTTCGTTACAACAACCCAATTAAGGTGGGTTCTATAAATTGCTTTTGTGCGATTTTGCTCTTATTTCGAGCAGATTTCCGTGCGGAAGGAGATCGCAATGTGGTGCATTGTAACCGACATACAATCGGAAAGATGTCGAAATGAGGACAAAAGTGCTGAAAAATGGGACTCACTCATGTTGACGATTAATTTTAAAAATGTGGAATTTGTAGATCCCACCTTAACAATATCATCCAATAGTTTACCGCTGGCCCGGCAGGCCTCAATCATTCGTTCATATTCTGTTTTTTTTGTTTTTCAGTTTCGCATATTTCACATCCGTTAACACCCGTTCGGTCGATACAAAATCCTGATAATGAAAATAAATTTTGCCATGTGGCCTAACTTGCGTAACTTTGCAAGATGAACGATATTTCTACCGAGAAAATCATCTCTTTGGAAGAGATTGATTATGTCCGTTTTTGGGGCACCAACGAGCGTATACTCGAATTTGTCAGATTGCTTTTCCCTAAAGTCAAGCTCATCGCACGTGGCGAGATGCTTAAAGCCATCGGCAGCGTCGAGGATATCGAGCATTTCGAAGGCAAGCTGCAAGCCATGCTTACCTACTATGAAAAGTTCGGCCGCATCAACGAAAACGCAATCATGCAGATTTTCGAAAGCCAGTCGGGCAACCCCGAAGTCGAAACCAACGACGAAATACTCGTCCACGGACGCAACGGCATCCTCGTTAAAGCGCGAACCCCTAACCAACAGCGGCTCGTCGAAGCGGTAAAGCACAACGACATGGTCTTTGCCATCGGACCTGCCGGTACCGGTAAAACATATACTGCAGTGGCTTTGGCTGTGAGGGCCTTGAAAAACAAAGAAATAAAGCGTATTATACTTACCCGTCCGGCGGTCGAAGCTGGCGAAAATCTCGGTTTCCTTCCCGGCGACATGCGCGAAAAATTAGACCCTTATCTCCAGCCCCTATACGATGCGCTCCGCGACATGATTCCCCAGCAGAAACTTCTGTCTTATTGGGAAGACAACACCATTGAAATAGCACCCCTGGCATTTATGCGCGGGCGTACGCTCGACAATGCTTTCGTCATCCTCGACGAAGCTCAGAATGCCACAGCCTCCCAACTCAAAATGTTCCTCACACGTATGGGTCGCAACGCCAAATTTGTGGTCACCGGCGACATCACCCAAATCGATCTTCCCCGTAACCAAAAATCAGGACTCATCCAGGCCACCAATATCCTGCAGGGCATCGAGGGCATCGAAATCATCCGCCTCGACAACAGCGATGTAGTGCGCCACCGACTTGTAACCCAAATCATCAACGCCTATAGCAACAGCACAGAATCATGATTACACGACCCAACTGTAAAATCAATCTCGGCCTTCACGTTACAGGCAAGCGCCCCGACGGCTACCACAACATCGAAACTGTCTTCTTGCCAGTCCATACGCTATGCGACGAACTCGAAATAATACCGTCCGACTCCTTCTCGTTCGTTCAGCAGGGCATCCCTGTCGATTGTCCTCCCGAACAAAATATCTGTGTCAAGGCCTACAACCTCTTGCTTGAAAACTTCCCCCATAAAGTCCAACCCGTTGCTATGCGTCTCGTCAAAAACGTACCCTTTGGAGCCGGACTCGGTGGCGGCTCTGCCGACGCGGCCTTCGTACTCAAGATGCTCAACTCAATGATGAACCTCAATCTCTCCACCGCAGACCTCCAGCACTACGCTTCCCGCATCGGCGCCGACTGCCCATTCTTTATCCAAAACACACCCGCCTACGCCACCGGCATCGGCGACCAACTGCAGCCTGTCGATGTCAACCTCGATGGCTATCATATTGTAATCGAAAAACCCGACGACTCGGTGTCCACCCGTGAGGCCTATGCCGGACTCCTGTTGCAAAACAAGCAACGTCCCGATTTGCGTCAGGTCATGCAGATGCCCGTGGAGCAGTGGAGGCAGATATTGGTCAACGATTTCGAGCAGTCTATCTTCCCAAGCCATCCCGCCATCGCGGCACTCAAACAAAACATGTACCAACGCGGTGCGGTCTATGCCTCCATGACAGGCAGCGGAGCTGCGGTTTTCGGCATCTTCAAGACCCCTTTGGAATAAAAAAGAACGCATACCGAAAAAAAGACGTATCTTTGCAAATTATTTATTTTAAAAATCATATTATGGTAGATTATAAAAAAATAGGGTTGGTCAACACCCGTTCAATGTTTGCCAAGGCTGTAGCTGGCGGCTACGCCATTCCGGCATTCAACTTCAACAACATGGAGCAATTGCAGGCCATCATCCAGGCTGCTGTCGAAACAGCTTCTCCTGTCATTCTCCAAGTATCTAAAGGCGCTCGCGATTACGCCAACCAAACATTGTTGCGCTATATGGCCGAAGGCGCTGTCGAATATGCCAAGGAACTGGGTTGCGCACATCCCGAAATCGTGTTGCACCTCGACCACGGCGACAGCTTCGAAACCTGCAAAAGCTGCATCGACATGGGCTTCTCAAGCGTCATGATCGACGGTTCACACTTGCCTTACGACGAAAACGTAGCACTTACTAAGAAAGTGGTTGAGTATGCCCACCAGTTCGACGTAACCGTCGAAGGCGAATTGGGTGTGTTGGCAGGTGTTGAAGACGAAGTATCGGCTGCCGAGAGCCATTACACAAAACCCGAAGAGGTTATCGATTTCGTTACCAAAACCGGTGTCGACAGCCTCGCGATTTCCATCGGAACAAGCCACGGCGCTTTTAAGTTCACTCCCGAACAATGCACCGTCGACCCGCAAACCGGACGCCTCGTTCCGCCACCATTGGCATTCGACATCTTGGCTGCCATCGAGCAGAAATTGCCCGGATTCCCCATCGTACTCCACGGTTCCAGCTCAGTACCTCAGGAAGAGGTTGAAACAATCAATGCCAACGGCGGTTGTCTGAAGGCTGCTGTCGGAATCCCCGAAGAGCAACTGCGTCAAGCTTCGAAAAGTGCAGTTTGCAAAATCAATATCGATAGCGACAGCCGTCTCGCCATGACTGCTGCAATACGCAAAACTTTGGCCGAGAAGCCTGCTGAGTTTGACCCCCGCAAGTACCTCAAACCTGCGCGCGAAAGCATGAAGAAACTCTATGTCCACAAAATTGTCAATGTGCTTGGCTCCGACCATAAATTAGCATAGTCATCACAGGACATATCAACCTGTTAGTCCACCGGAACCCAATTCTGGTGGACTTTCTTTTTTGCATTAGGGTAGGTTCTGTAAATTGCTTCCCCGGGGTTTAGTTCGGAAGAAAAATGTGATGCGGTTCATTGTAACTAATTGACAATCGTAGGGATGTATGAGTGTGGATAATAGCACTGGAAAATTTGAATTCACTTATGTTTAGGATTCGATTCCAAATGTGGAATTTATAGAAGCCAACTTATGCCAAAGGCATCAAAATCATGCGGAAAAGATAGTGAACTGCCAATTGGCAACCTGTGTATTTGTCTGAATGTTAGAGGTATTTTTGTACCACTCGCAAAAAACAAATAAAATGATGACTATTTGAGGGAAATTGTTTAATTTTGTAGCCTAAAAATACGAAGACAGACCTATGTGTTAATGGGTTTTACCCATGCTCAAATCCAAATACCCCGGCATAACGAAGTCGGCAGGACCCAGGCGCTGCGTGGCACCCCCGACGGCAAACGGGTGGAGTCTGTAATGAAATAAGTTTGACTAACAGTACCTGCGGTAAGGTACTAAACCAATATAACTCAAAATGACTCAAATAAAAATCCGTGGTGCACGGGTGAACAATCTGAAAAATATCGACATCGACATTCCCAAGGGCAAGTTGGTGGTCGTTACGGGCTTGAGTGGCTCCGGCAAGTCAAGTCTGGCTTTCGATACGCTTTTTGCCGAAGGCCAACGACGTTACGTCGAAAGCCTCTCCTCATATGCCCGTCAGTTTATGGGTCGTATGGCAAAGCCTGAGGTTGATTTTATCTCCGGAATCTCGCCGGCAGTGGCAATCGCCCAAAAGGTCAATACAAGCAACCCACGCTCCACAGTGGGCACCTCTACCGAGATTTATGAGTATCTTAAATTACTCTTTGCCCGCATAGGCAGAACCTTTTCTCCGATAAGCGGTGTCGAGGTAAAACGTCACACGGTAAGCGATGTGGCCGATTATATCTGCAATCTTGACAACGGTTCCAGAGTCACTTTGTCGGCTCCATTGCTTTCTTCGGCCGACCGTCCCATCAAACAACAACTTGAGATGCTCCTGCAGGAGGGCTTTGTTCGCCTCCTGTTCAAGGGCACAATCATCCGCATCGAGGATATATTGTCAGAATGGTCTCAATCCTACGATATCGAACTTTCGGCAGGCCCATGTTCGCTGCTTGTCGATAGGGTGACAGTCGACAAAACCGACGATATGTTCGCCGCCCGCATCAGCGAAAGTGTGCAAACGGCCTTCTTCGAGGGTAGGGGAGCGTGCGAGGTGCGCAGCACCATACCCGACAACGACCAACCCGAACGAATGGAGCTTTTCTCCAATCGGTTCGAGGCCGATGGCATCACTTTTGTTAAGCCCAATCCCAATTTCTTCAGTTTCAACAACCCTTATGGGGCATGCCAGCATTGTCAGGGCAAAGGCTTTACAATGGGAATCAGCGAGGATCTTGTGGTTCCTAACAAAACACTCTCTGTTTTCGAGGATGCCGTAGTGTGCTGGCGCGGCGACAAAATGTCTGAGTGGAAGACATTTTTTATCCGCAATGCATCCCGACTTGGATTTCAGATTCATACACCTTATTGCGATCTCTCCCAACGCGAACTCGATATTCTCTGGCATGGCGAGGAGGGCGCCACCTTTGATCAGGTTCCGCACCGGTTCCCGGGTATCGATGGGTTCTTTAAGTGGATTGAAAGTCAATCGTACAAAATTCAATATAGGGTCATGTTGGCACGCTATAGGGGCAAAACGGTATGCCCTGAGTGCCGTGGCTCCCGTCTGCGTCAAGATGCCTCCTATGTGAAAGTCGGAGGCAAGAATATTGTTGAGCTTACCCAAATGCCTGTCTCCGAGTTGGCTGAGTGGCTCCGCCAGCTCCAGCTGTCCGAACATGAGGAGGCTATGGTTGGCCGTGTTATGACCGAACTCCACAACCGCGTGGGCTATCTTATGGACGTGGGATTGGGCTACCTTACCCTCAGCAGGCATTCCAACACCCTCAGCGGCGGCGAGAGCCAGCGCATCAATCTGGCCACCTCGCTCGGTAGTTCGCTGGTCGGTTCGTTGTACATACTCGACGAAC
>CALEPD010000246.1 GCA_937910265.1 uncultured Bacteroidales bacterium | reverse complement strand
AAGCGACCGACCGAGTCTATGTTGCGGCAATTTTGCCGTTCAACCCGTCAGCGGCCAACACACCTATAGTGTCGCCACCGCTCATCATATAGAGGCTGATGCCGAGCAATTCCCGTTCGCTGTCAGCCTCTTTCGTTTTTCTCCCAGTCTCACTTGCCATTGCAACTTTTTGAATGCAGGTATTGCAAAGTTCGAGAAAAACATGTATTTTTGTACCTTAAATTATTGGAAGTAAAATAATATAACAATGTATAGAACTAATACTTGCGGCGAGTTGCGTCTCGCCAATGTCGGACAAACAGTAACCCTCGCAGGTTGGGTACAACGTGGCCGCGATTTGGGCGGCATGACCTTTGTCGACCTCCGCGACCGTTACGGCATCACCCAGTTGGTGTTTAACATGGAAACCAATCCCCAGCTTTGCGAACAAGCCCGCAAACTCGGACGCGAATACGTCATCCAGGTGCAGGGCCTCGTAATCGAACGCAGCAGCAAGAACGCCAAGATGCCTACCGGCGAAATCGAAATCGAAGTCACAGGCATGAACATCCTCAACGAGTCCAAAACACCACCCTTCACCATCGAAGACGAAAGCGATGGTGGCGACGACTTGAGAATGAAATACCGCTACCTCGATATCCGTCGCAACCCCGTTCGCCGCAACCTCGAACTCCGCCACCAAATGGCAATGCAGGTGCGCAACTACCTCAGCAATCAGAACTTCCTCGAAATCGAAACCCCCATGCTCATCAAGTCCACCCCCGAAGGTGCACGCGATTTCGTGGTCCCCTCTCGCATGAACCCCGGTGAGTTCTACGCGCTCCCACAGAGCCCGCAGCAATACAAACAGCTGCTTATGGTTGCCGGCATGGACCGCTACTTCCAAATTGTTCGCTGTTTCCGCGACGAAGACCTCCGTGCCGACCGTCAGCCCGAGTTTACTCAAATCGACTGCGAAATGAGCTTCGTCGACCAGGAAGACGTACTCGACACCTTCGAAGGCATGGTGCGCCACCTCTTCCAGGAAGTCAAGGGCATCCAAATCGACAAACTGCCGCGCATCACCTGGCACGACGCCATGCGCCTCTACGGTAGCGACAAACCCGATATCCGCTTCGGCATGCAGTTCGTCGAAATCAACGACGTAGTCAAAGGCAAAGGCTTCGGCCTCTTCGACGCCGCCGAACTCGTGGTCGGCATCAACGCACAGGGATGCGCCGAATACACCCGCAAACAACTCGACGCCCTCACCGATTTCGTCAAACGTCCACAAGTGGGCGCAGGTGGACTCGTCTACATCAAATACAATGCCGACGGCACCTTCAAGTCAAGCGTCGACAAATTCTATACCCCCGACGACCTCGCCTGCATCGCCAAGCAGTTCAACGCACAGCCCGGCGACCTCATGCTCATCCTTTGCGGTCCCGCTATGAAAACCCGCACCCAACTCTGTGCGCTCCGCCTCGAAATGGGCAACCAACTCAACCTCCGCAACCCCGACAACTTTGCACCCCTGTGGGTTGTCGACTTCCCGCTCCTCGAATGGGACGAAGAAACACAGCGCTTCTACGCCATGCACCACCCCTTCACTGCTCCCAAACCCGAAGATGAGTCCCTCCTCGACAATCCTCAGCAGTGGGGCGATATCCGTGCCAACGCATACGACATCGTCATCAACGGCGTCGAAATCGGCGGCGGCTCCATCCGTATCCACAACAGCCAGCTGCAGAACAAGATGTTCCACGCTCTCGGCTTCTCCGACGAGGCCGCCTACCAGCAGTTCGGCTTCCTCATGGATGCCTTCTCCTATGGTGCGCCTCCCCATGCAGGCCTCGCTTTCGGCTTCGACCGCCTTTGCTCACTCTTCGGTGGCGTCGAAACCATCCGCGACTTCATCGCCTTCCCCAAAAACAACAGTGGACGCGATGTCATGAGCGGCAGCCCGTCACCCATTGCGCAGGCTCAGCTCGACGAATTGCAAATCAAACTCGGTACCGCCAACTAATCCGAGCCCCACGAATAATGGCCCAACTTTCGTTCAGCCCGTATTAACCTACAGGCATCATGCTCCATCGGCATGGTGCCTGTAAGCAATAGGCCAACATCTCAATGGCCTGCAGCAACACAGCAATACAAACCAAATACCCAACCACAAACCCAACATGAATATCAAAGCCATAGTCATATCCATGCGACTCCGCACCCTGCTCCTCTCCATGGCAGGTGTCTTGTGCGGAGCCTTCATCGCTTTCAACCAGGGCGGTTTCTCTTGGCCCGTCGCAATTTTTCTGATACTCACCACCGCCTCGTTGCAGATTCTTTCCAACATGAGCAACGAAATGGGCGACTTCCTCAGCGGCACCGACGGCGACCACCGTGTGGGCCCCAACTACAGCCTCTCCGGCGGACGCGCCAACGTCAGCGACCACAAACGCATCATAATTCTCTTTGTATTCCTTTCCATATTCTTCGGCTCCCTGCTCGTCTATTTCGTCTTCGGCACTCTCTTCTCCCTTCCCGCACTGCTCATGCTTCTGCTCGGTGCTGCCGCCATCTGGGCCGCCGTTCACTACACCCTTGGCAAAAATCCCTATGGCTACCGCGGTTTTGGCGACATATCGGTGTTTATCTTCTTCGGATTTGTGGCTGTCCTCGGCGGATATTTCGTCTTGGCTCGCTCTTTCACCACTCCCGCAGTCATACTCCCCGCAGTCGCTTTCGGCTGCTTTAGTGTGGGAGTGCTCAATATCAATAATATCCGCGACCGCGAAACCGATATGGCAACCCGCGTTACCATACCCATCAAAATCGGCGCACGCAACGCCAAAATCTACCAAACGCTGCTCATCGTTGTCGGTTGGCTCTGCATGCTCGCCTATACATTCATCTCCGCTCCGCTTTCCCCATGGCACTTCCTCTACCTGCTCTCTCTCCCCATATTCATCAAACATCTCATAGGCGTATGGCGTTTCAGCAACGCCGCACTCGATCCCATGCTCCCGCTTCTCGTCATTGCAACCTTCATCATGTCAATCCTCTTCGGTGTCGGACTCATCATAGCTTAGCACAATTATGGCCTACAATTTCGATAACATAGCATCTACCTACGACCGCCTCAACCACATCATGTCCATGGGCATCGACAAAATCTGGCGTCGACGTGCCACACGTCAGGTCGTCACTCCCTCGCAGCCCCAGCACTTCCTCGATGTGGCCGTCGGCACAGGCGACTTCGCGCACGACCTCCTCAATCCCGCCCATCCTCAAAGCACACTCGTCGGCATCGACCTCTCTGAGCAAATGATGCAGATCGCCAAAACAAAACTCAACAACAGAGCCCCCCTCATGCAGGCCAACGCCGAAGCCATACCTTTCCCCGACTGCACCTTCCACGCCGTCAGCGTCTCCTTCGGCATCCGCAACTTCACCAACCGGCCCGCTGCCCTCAGCGAAATGCACCGCGTGCTCAAACCCTCCGGCAAACTCGTCATCCTCGAGCTCTCCTCACCCGACAACCCGTTGCTTTTCGCACTCTTCAAATGCTATCTTACCAAAATCATACCTTTCATCGGCGGCCTCATCTCCGGACGACGCGATGCCTATCGCTATCTCGCCTCCTCTATACTCCAGTTCCCAAAACCCCTGCAATTCAAACCCGTCATTCTTCAGTCCGGCTTCAGCAAAGTCACCGTCCACAACTTCACCTTCGGCATCTGTCGCATGTACATCGCCCAAAAGTAACCCGCACCAAAAATATCAGGCTATGGATATCGAATCGCTGCGTCTCTATTGTCTTTCCCTTCCTCAGGCAACCGAGGATTTCCCCTTCGACCAAACCACGTTGGCCTTCCGCGTCGGAGGTAGGATATTCGCCATGCTGGATTTGGAGAATACCAGATGGTTTGTGCTCAAATGCCAACCCGAATATGCCATCGACCTCCGCGAGCGCCATTCCGACATCACCCCCGCATGGCACATGAACAAAAGGCACTGGAACCAACTTAACATCTTTGGTGCTTTGTCTCATACCCTCATACAGTCACTTGTTCGCCACAGCTACAATCAGGTACTCTGTAAAATGCCCCTCAAACTGAAGCAACAGTACAACCTCCATGCCATCCCCGAGTAGCCAGTATTGTCCGTACATTCCCTCTCGTTCCAGACAGCACTCCACATTGCAAATGTGATATGCCATAAAACACCACGGGCGTTCGTCATCGAACGCCCGTGTATGCCATATTAATCCTAAAAACAAAAAATGGGACAAACTATTTTTTGTAGCAATATTTACCTCCATTTTCTGAATGCAAAATTACTACCATTTTCTCATCCCCACAATCGCTAATAGTAGTGAATCACTATTACTATGTTGTATTTCTTTCGTTTTATAAGTACTCTTTCTGCTGCTCTCTTCCGTTAGCCACGTTGTTCCCCGTTGGCAAAAGCCTTCAGTTCTGGCTCCGTCATCCGTTGCACAGTCCATTCGTCCAGAGGCACTGCGCCTATTGCGCGGTACACCGATAGCGCAGGTTTGTTCCAGTCCAGGCATATCCATTCCATTCTGCCGCAATTGCGTTCCACTGCCAGCTGTGCAAGATATCTCAAAGTGGCCGTTCCGTAGCCCTTCCCGCGTTTTTCGGGAACGATGAACAACTCCTCTACATACAGCCCTTTGCGGCCCACAAAGGTCGAGAAATTGTGAAAGAATACCGTGAATCCAATCACCTCGTCCGACCCCGCTTCACGCAGCAGCATACATTCTGCGGCATGTTCCTCAAACAGCGACCTGTAGAGGGTCGCCTCGTCGGTTACAAAGTCACTCTCGCATTTCTCGTATATCGCCATTTCGTGAATCATGTGGTGTATCAATCCAACCTCTTCGGGTTGTGCAGCACTGATGCTGAGTCGGTTGTCGCAAATCAATTTCATCTGTCTTCGTTTTTTTTTGTTCTATATTCATATTCAAGCAAAGTGCTTGGGTGTCGCTATGTCTGTCAGGCAACTCTCTGCCGCCGTCTGGCAGCCGCTTGACTCAACACACCCCTCAATCCCTCGCTTCCGCAATTAATAACGTGCAACATCTCCCCGCTATTTTGGCACCCGTAAAATTCATTTTGTCCCAATGCCCCGCATGCCAATGGCCGACGAAAACCAATTCATTCATATTGTTGCTACTTTTTTCAAATATTGAATTCATACAACCCACCATAAGCCCACCCCAACATTAAAAAAAGTGAAAATCTTGAATTTATAGAGCCTATCGTAAATATTTTCTCAAATATGTGCAATAATTTATGTATTTTTGCAAGTTAAATAATATTGAGAAATAATAGCGCAAAACAATGATAAATATCACACTTCCAGATGGTTCTGTTCGTTCGTATGAACAGGGTGTAACTGCACTCGATATTGCAAAAAGTATCAGTGAGGGGTTGGCACGTAACGTACTTGCAGCCCAAGTGAATGATAAAGTAGTGGAACTTTACCGTCCCATCACCGAGGATTCAACCGTTAAATTGTTGACCTGGAACGATGAGCAGGGTAAGGAAACCTATTGGCATACCTCTGCCCACC
>CALEPD010000245.1 GCA_937910265.1 uncultured Bacteroidales bacterium | reverse complement strand
GTGCCACCATGCGGTGGCACGATTCTTTTTTTTGTTTGGGATTTGGACTATAGCCGAATAGCATGTACTTCATACCTCATAAGGTGTGTTCTATAAATTGCTTTCGTGCTTTTTTGTTATTATTTTGAGCAAATCTGCATGCGGAAGGTGTGCGTAATGCGGTGCATTATATCCGACTGGCAATCGAAATGATGCCCAAATAGAGGCTATGGCACTGAAACATTTGAACTCCCTCATGCTGTTGCTGCCTTTTTCAAATATGGAATTTTTAGAGCCCACCATAAATGCTATGGCACGTGGTGTCGGACTAATCTCCGTGATGTATATCAGTATAAGCGTAGTTTCGTTGTTATGCATTGATTTTTCACACTGTGTAATTGTCCGATTATCCTCTTTGCCATGCTCTGAAAGCAAAAAAAATACTTTTTTAAACAATAGTATATCAGTGCTTAATATTATTCTTGTTTTAAAAAAAAACACCAAAGTTTAACAATATTTCAAAAATAAATGTATATTTGCAGAGCATTTTGCATTCACTATTTTTGTCGGCACAACTCATGTTTGCCATCTGTGGTCTGAAGCGCTCTCGACACATCACTATTTCATAGGCAGCTATGCCTGGGCTAATATTACTCCTGTACAAGATGCATTCAGCAATGGGTAATTGTGGTCTTTTTTTGTTGTCAACAGCAATCTTTTTTAATTCACTAAATACTAACCAAAATTTAACACTATGAAAAAATTCTTACGAACGCTTATGCTTATGGCTCTGATGTGTGTGCCATGGGCTATTCAAGCACAAGGATTCGACTACTCCTGCGGGTTCGAGAATGACTCGGACACGGCAGGATGGGTGTTGGTCAACGGTACACAGAACAATCAGTGGTACATCGATACCGCCGATGCATGTACCGGTAGCAAATCGCTCTACATCTCGGATAACAACGGTGTGAGCAATTCCTACACCAACACTTCCTCAAACTTCACCTACGCCTACCGCGAAGTGGTGATACCCAACTCATGGGCTTACTACTTTGAATTTGACTGGCATTGCTATGGTGAAAGCAGTTACGACTACTGCCGTGTATTTCTGGCACCCTCGACAGCGACATTGACTGCCGGAGTACTGCCCGACGGAACCACCTCGTCGTACAACTTCCTAAACACTGTGCCTGCAGGGTGGATTTCGATTACTCCTACCAAATTGAACCTTCAAAGTACCTGGCAACATTTTGTAAATTCGATACATGTTGACACCGGCACCTACAAATTGGTGTTCCTCTGGGCAAACGACGGAAGTGGCGGCAGCGCACCTGCCATTGCCATCGACAACATCCGCATCCAGGAGAACAACTGTCCCGCCGTTCTCAATTTGGCGGCATCGTATGTCTCGATGGACTCTGTCATCCTTACCTGGAGTGCCGGCGGCACTGAGACCGAATGGTTGATCTGGGACGGCACCAACGAGTACACCTCCACCGACACCACCTACACAATCGACCAGCTTACCTCCAACACTACCTACACATTCCAGGTTCGCGCCATCTGCAGTTCGACCGACACCAGCTCGGCCGAGAGCATTGAGGTCCACACAAACTGCGAGCCTGAATTCGCACTGCCCTACTTTGTCGACTTCGAGTCGGACGACTGGGCAATAGGAAGTTCGGGCGGCGTTGACAACTACCGTCCCGCCGACTGCTGGGAGTACCATACAAACTACTCCAGCACCAGCTACCATTACCCGTATGTAAGCGAATCGTATGCCTACAGCGGAACCAAATCGATGTACATGTACAAATCGGGTTCGGACTATCACGCCTATTTCTGCCTGCCGGCATTCGAAGACTCAACTTCTGAGTTGATGATGACCATGATGGTGCGCAGCAGCTACAGCACCTCAACATACGGTTTCCAGGTAGGTGTCATGACCGATCCCGACGACATCAACACATTCACCTTGGTCGACCACATTTACACCACTACTGCCAACCAGTGGATGGAATTTGAGGTTGACTTCAGCGACTATACCGGCCCCAGCGGATACATCACCCTGATGTGCCCCACCTCTATCAGCTATGGCTACCATTATGTTGACGACATCACCGTCATGCGCCAACCCACCTGCTGGCGTCCCACAGAATTTGCAGCAAGCAACATCACCCACGACTCGCTGACCCTTTCATGGACTCCCGACAGCCGTAATATCTCCAATAACGGTTACTACATCGAATACGACACCGCCGGATTCGAACTGGGAACAGGTCTCAATACCCTCTCTCTGAGCAGCAATGACGAGTCTGTTCGCATCGGTGACCTCATGGGCAGCACCGAGTACGATTTCTATATCTACACTGATTGCGGCGGCGGTGATATGTCGACTTATCGCAAGCTTACCGTCCGCACCGGCTGTCCTCCCTTCACTGCCGAGGATCTTCCTTACTCTTATGGCTTTGAAGGTACCACCGCCTCCTCTTCAGGCACTCTCGACCCCTGCTGGAGGAAAAACACCAACTATTCCACTGCCTACCCCTATCCTTCTTCCACCTCTCCCCATAGTGGCACCCGTTGCCTCTATTTCTATGCCACCAGCTCTTACTATAGCTATGTTGTGCTGCCTCTCTACAATGTGCAGCCCGACAGCCTCTTCCTCACTTTCTGGTCGCGTAGCAGCTCTACCTCTTACTCGGGTACGCTGAAGGTGGGTTTCATGACCGACCCCAACGACATACAGACTTTTGTCGAGGTTGCATCGGCCACTCCCGAAGGCACCAATTGGACTTTCCACGAAATACCGCTCGCTTCCTATACCGGCAGCGGCCGTTATATCGCCCTGCTCAACCCGATGATCGCTACCAATTATGTCTATCTCGACGACATTACTCTGGATTTGCCTCCTTCATGCGGTCATGTCAATGACCTCGATGTCGATATGGTATCGGCTGGAGCTGCCCACCTCGTCTGGAATGAGGGCGACTTTGGCCTCTATACCGATGCTACGGTCGAATACAAACCTGCCGACGATTCTATCTGGACTCCCATCACCGCCGACAGCACTACCGCCACCATCACCGGTTTGACTCCAGGCACCAACTATGATGCTCGCGTGGCTGCCATGTGCGACGACGGCAGCAACAGTGCTTGGGAGTATGTTTCGTTCAGAACAGCTTCTCTCGATTGTGCTGAAGCCGATTCCACCACGCTACATACCGACACCATCAGCGGTACTTCGACTTCAACAACCTACAATATCCCTGTCAACAACTTCTATCGCTACACCTTCTCTCAGCAGCTTATCCTCTCGAGCGAAATTGGAGCCGGCACCATCAACGCCATCTCCTTCCAATACAGTTATGCCACTGCAATGACTTTGAAAACAAACTGCTCAATCTACTTGGCTGAAACAGCGCTGAATACCCTCTCAACATCCAACTATGTTCGCCCAAGCGACATGACACTGGTATATGTCGGTCCGCTTAACTGTACGCAGGGTTGGAACGAGTTCGAATTCAATATCAGCTCCTTCAGATACAGTGACTCGGCCAACCTCGTGGTTACTGTCATTGACAATTCCAACAACTACAATAGCTCTTCTTATGTTTTCAATGCCCACAGCGCTTCGGGCAAGGCTGTGTCATGGTACAGCGACTCTTCTCCTTGGTCAAACAATGCCCCAACCTCTACCCATTCATTCCGCAACAATATGCGTCTGCGTATGATGGATTGTATCCAATTGGCCTCCTGCGCTGAACCTCCGGTAACTGTCACCGCTGTCAATCCTACCGAGGTCTCGATCGCTTGGATCCCTGGCTATGAAGAGACTTCTTGGGATGTTGAGTACAAACTCTCTTCCGATACCGTATGGTCCATGGCCGACGCAAGTTATTCTTCCACCACCTATACCTTCTCCAACCTCAATGCCAACACCAGCTACGATTTCCGTGTTACGCCTATTTGCGGCGATCCCGGTTCGATGTTCTCCGAACTTACTGTCAGAACCCCATGTTTCCCCGACACTGTTCCTTATAGCGAAAACTTCGACACTTGGGCCACTGGCTACAACTTCGCTCCTTGCTGGCATAAAGGTACCAACTATTCCACCCAGTATCCCTCTATTTCTACATCCTATGCCCACAGCGGCAGAAATAGCGTTTACTTCTATTCCACCAGCAGCACCTACAGCTACATGGTTCTGCCTGGCATGAATGTTTCTATCGACAGTCTGCAACTCAGTTTCTGGATGTACAAGTCCAATACCTCTTATTCCCACGAGGTTAAGATTGGTGTGATGACCGATCCTTCCGATATCGAAACCTTCCACGAGGTCTTCTCCGCGTCTTGCTCCAATCTCTCCACCTGGGAACCTTTCGAGTTCGCTTTCAACAACTATACCGGCCCCGATGGCTTTATTGCCTTCCTGTCGCCCAACAATGTTTATTGCTACCCCTATATCGACGACATCGAGGTCAACTATATCCCCTCTTGTCCGCGTCCGCGCAATGTTTTTGCCACCAGTATTACCCAGACTTCGGCCACCATCAACTGGAGCGACACCACAGCTTCGCAATATGTGGTCGAGTATGGTCCTGCCGGATTCGAACATGGCAACGGCACCGTGCTTTACACCAGCGACGACAGTGTGGCCGTTACAGGTTTGTTCCCATCGAGCAGATATGATGTATATGTACGTGCTTTGTGTACCGACACCGACAGCAGTCTGTGGTCGTTCGTCTATTCTTTCAATACTTCATGTGGCGAAATCTCCAACCTGCCCTATTCCGACAACCTCAACTCTTGGGGTTCTGGTACTTCTGTTCATGCTCCCTACTGCTGGACCTATGGCTCGGGCTATAGTACTTCATACCCCTACCTCAGCAGCTCTTATTCGTATAACAGTGCAGGCGCATCCTTCTACATGTATACCGACCCATCGGGCAACACCTACTTCCAGTTGCCTCCGCTCGATTCCACTCAGTTCATGGCCAACCAGACTTTCGTGACTTTCTACACCTACCGTTCAACTACATCGTATGATATGGGTGTTATTGTCGGCGTTAGCACCACTCCTGACCTCACCGGTTTCGTGGCTGTCGACACCGTTATGGTTCCTTATGGCACCTGGACTGCCAACGAAGTATATCTCGACCAGTATGCTGGAACCGGCAAATACATCACTTTGATGGCTTATTGCCCGGATGCCTATTCATATCCATATGTGGACAATATTACGCTTGATGTTATTCCTTCATGCCCCCGTGTTACCCACCTCGCTTCGGCAAATGCCACTTCCAACAGTGTGGATCTGAGCTGGGTTGACCACGGTTCCAACACTCCCTCTTCCTGGATTATTGAATATGGTCCGCAAGGCTTCTCTCTCGGCACAGGTACCCAGGTATCTGTCACCACCAATCCTGTCACTTTGACCAACCTGCCTTCGTCAATGCAGTGTGATTTCTATGTACGTCCTGTTTGTTCGGCTTCCGATACCGGCACATGGAACCTCACTCCCGGTGCGTTTGCAACATCGCAGGTTCCGGCTACACTGCCCTACAGCTACGATTTCGAAAATGCTGCTGAATGGGCCAACTGGCAGACCAACTCCAACGACACCATCCACAACTGGTACCGTGGCTCGGCTGTTGCCGGTGACGGAACCTACTCAATGTATGTATCGCCCGATACCGGTGCCACCTATGGTTGCAGCAACTTCTCGACTGTGTTGAACACTGCCACATGGCGCGACATCGACTTCGGAACCATCGACTCCAGCTACACCCTCCGCTTCAAGGCCATTGCCGGCGGTACTACCACCGCTTCGTACGACGGTTTGATGGTGTTCCTTGTCGATCCTTCTATCCCGGTTGAGGCTTCCTCCTCTGCCATCACAACTCCGTGGGGCAATGTCAACGACCTCTACCGTATCGCTACCGTACGTCTCGACACCGCATGGAGCACCTACGAGGCCTCGTTCGACACCATCAGCGGCATACACCGTGTGGCCTTCTTCTGGTTCAACCAAAGCACAGGCGACAGCTATCCTTACATCGGCGGTCCTGCTGCTGTCGATGATATCGAGATTTTCTATAGCCCGTGTCCCCGTCCGGTCAACCTCAGTGTTGTTTCTGTAGGCCAGACTTCAGCTACTGTGACTTGGGATGGCGATCCTACCGCCAACTATCGTCTCGCTTATCGTGAGTATCCCGACGGCACCACCAACACCTATGTCAACGTAACGGGCAACACCTATACGTTCTCTGGCCTTACCTCTTTGACTGGCTATGCCTTCTTCGTGCAGAAACTTTGCGGCAACGACTCCAGCCTCTTCTCCGACGGTATAACCTTCAATACCACCATCTGCGACGGCGCAACCATTGTCGACCTCGCCAATGCCGGCGGAACAGCAAGTACTACCAGTTATGCTCCCGCTTACTCTTTCTATAATTATTCTTATAGCGCCACCATCATCGATGCAGCTGAATTGGAGGGCATGAGCGAGATTACGGCCTTCGGTTTTACCGTCGCTGCCGATCCAGCAGGCTCTTACTACAACAACTGCCGTGTATGGCTCGGACATACCACTAAAACTTCGTTTGCCAGCTCGACCGACTATGTCCCCATCAACGACAGCACCTTCACTCTGGTTTATACCGGCAGCCTGAACAATGTTGAAGGACTGAACCTCTTCATGTTCGACACCGTTTTCGAATATGACGGTGAAAGCAACATCTTGCTTATCGTTGACCGTGACCACGGTACGTATTCCTCTGGCAATACTTTCAACTCCCACTCCTGTACCAGTGCGAAAACCCTCTACTTTTATTCCGACTCCTACAATGTCGATCCCTACAACCCGGCTGCTACCTCCTCTACATGGAGTACCGGCTCCTGGCGCACCGACTATCGGCTCATCTCATGCGGCGCAAGCTGCAGGGTTCCGGTGATTGCATCCACATCCCAGACCTACAACAGCATTGAGATGAACTGGGTAAGCGACGGCACCGACTTTGAGGTTTCCTACAAGGAGGCTTCCGCCGGGGCATGGTCGGCCGACACCCCCGTCCAGGGCAGCTCCTACACCTTCACCGGACTCGCTCCGCAAACAGCCTACGAAGTACGTGTACGTCTCAATTGCGACACCATAGGATACTCAGAATGGGCAATCGCCACTGTCATCACCGACAGCCTGCCCTGCTTCGCACCGACAGACCTCGAGGTAACCGCCACCGGCTTCGGTACCGTAACACTCGACTGGACC
>CALEPD010000244.1 GCA_937910265.1 uncultured Bacteroidales bacterium | reverse complement strand
CTCCGACTTTTTCGTCGTCGTTGCTGTTGGCGGCCTTAACGGCTACAGTATGGATGGGAACCGGGAATTCGATTTCGCTTACAACGTCGTCAGAGTTTTTGGCAGTGGTGATGGAGTGGTTGGTCTTAACATCTTTCATCTTGATGGTGCATACGATGTCACCAGCCATTGCTTTTTCAATCTTTTGACGGTTCTTGCCGGAGCATACGAGTACCTGTGAGAGGCGCTCTTTGCTTTGGTTGACGCTGTTTACTACGTCCTGAGCCTCGGATAATTCACCATCGAATATTTTCAGGTAGGTCAATTCGCCTACGTTTTTGTCTTTGTCGGCTTTGAAAGCAAATGCTACGGTAGGATTGCTGCTGTTGCATTTCAATTCCTTGCCGGATTTGGTTTTCTTAACGTTGCTTACTTCGTTGGGAGCGGGAACGTTGTCGGTAATGAATTCGAGCAAGCGGCCTACACCCATGTTTTCTTTGGCTGAGGTGCAGAGGATAGGGAATAATTCGCGTTTGTCGAGAGCAAGCTTGAGGGCTTTGGTGAGGTCTTCGTGGTTGAGGTCGCCTTCTTCGAAGAATTTCTCCATCAAAGCATCGTCGGCAGCTGCACATTCTTCAACGAGAGCCATGCGCATCTCTTCAGCCTTGTCGGCATATTCAGCTGGAATGTCGCTCATTTCAACTTTACCGTCTTTGAAGGTGAGTTGTTTGTTGAGTACGATGTCGATGACACTATTGAATCCCAGGCCTTGGTTTACGGGGAATTGAAGAACGGAGCACTTTGCACCGAAATATTCCTCAAGTTGGCTAACAGCTTCGTCGAAGTTGGCTTTTTCAGCGTCGAGGTGGTTGACCGAGAAAATCATGGGGACGTTCAGCTTGTTGCTGTAACGGTAAGCGATTTCGGTGCCGACTTCGATGCCAGACTGGGCGTTGACAACTACAACAGCAGCTTCAACAACATTGTAAGCAGCTACCAATTCACCCTGAAAGTCTGCAAAACCGGGAACGTCGATAATGTTGATTTTCTTTCCACCAAATTCGCTGTACAGCAATGATGAGCTGACAGAGTTGCGACGATCGATTTCAATGTCACGATAGTCTGAAATGGTGTTTTTATCTTCTACAGTGCCACGGCGATTGATAACGCCGCCATTGAAGGCCATGGCTTCTGCCATGGTTGTTTTACCCGATTTGGCACCACCAACGAGGGCGATGTTGCGGATTTCGGAGGTCTGGTAAATTTTCATCTTTTTATTGAATTACTATATTATTATTATATATTATTATTTTTATTCGCAGAAAATTGATACTCAATATCATGGTGCAAATTCCGTGATGTTGAGGCGAAAGTGTATTAAATGGCAAAGGTACAAAAAAAATATAAAATATAGAGATAATTTAGAATAATGACGGCTTCGGGAAAAGGTTTGTTTGAAAACATGGCGTTGTATGATGACTTTATAGATGTTTTGGTCTTTGATTTAATTTATTTATAATTACTGTGTTATGTTGCTTTCGTGTTTTTGTGTCGTTATAATTTGAGAGAAAATAACCTCGTTCAAAATGTCGTGATTTCGATCCGGAGTTGCTTTTCGGAAAAGATTTCTGTGACATGGGAGAACGAGATGTGTGCAGTTTGGAAAATGTCGTATCGCTGAACTTTTAAAATGAAAAAAAGACATCAAACAATATTAAAAATCAAAGTTAAACTTGCATAATGGTAGGGAGTGGTTGGGTTGTTTGAAAAGTTGTTGGAAGTATCCAAGGGCTTTCCTAAATTCCAGTTACAAGTGCAACACTAAGTAGAAAAAAAGAGTACCAAAAT
>CALEPD010000243.1 GCA_937910265.1 uncultured Bacteroidales bacterium | reverse complement strand
CCCGTTGATTTTTCGCCTGCGGCCCAACGCTCATCGTTGAGACATGTCGACAAGGGTCAAAAACATTAAAATCCACGTGACATCCGCATCCCGCGAAGAATCCGGACTCACCCTCATGATTGGCACTATTTCAACAACCCGTATTCCTGCACCTTGTCAATAGCGGCCGAGATGTTTTTCACCCGCAGTTTTGCAAACAACTGCTTGCGATAAAACCGAACCGCATCCACCGACTTGCACATTCCCAAAGCTATCTTTTCCACAGAATAGCCTTTCATTGACAGATGAATCATTAGTTTCTCATTCTCAGAAAGCGTCACGACCGCCTCCCGTATCCATTGCTCTTTATTTACATCATAACGGTATGAGACATTCTCGTCTTTATTTGAGCAAAACATCGAAAAACCGTCTTCACGTATTGTCGGCGATACCATCGCTACAATATATTTCTGGCAGCCATCAGAATCATACTGAAGTCCATAATATGAATGAGATACCGATCGTATCTTTCCATCAAAATTTATATTGAAGCAACATGAAACGACCATCTTCTCGACAAGTTCCTTAGGCATAGACCGAGTCATCTCATGCAACAGCAGGTTGGCTTTCCGGATAACAGCAGCTTCTTCCGGCAACATCACTCCCCTAAAAGTTTCGATAGGATACCCCAAATACTTCTCAAAATAGCCCTTGGCGACAAAGTAACTATCCGAGACAAAGAAGAACTGCCGCTTACAAAGATCATACAAAACCACCTCTTTGTAATGTATCCGAGACAGATATTCCGCGAACTCGACATATGCCGATTTTCTTATTTCGTCTTCTATTATTTGCAACATATATAACAACCTGTTTGAATCATGTTGCAAATGTACATATTTTTTTACATTAATGTGTAAATTATTCATACAGAACAACTTTTTACATATTAATGTAGTACGAAAATGATTCGTTTTATGTATTTTTGTTAAAAAAAACAATTTTAACAATTAAAACAACCAACAAAATTTCAACGAGTTACCATGAAAAAATCAGCTGCAAAAGTATTTCGAACAGGAGTTGGCATCATCGCGCTAACCCTTGCATTGTGGGGATGCACAAAAGAGGATCTCTTACAAACCAAAACGACTTCCACTAAGAGCCTAGCGTCCCTTTTATTGTAGTCGGAGTATCCGAAAGATTTGACAGAGATGGAAACCTAAAGTACCAAAACTATTCTTCACAAGACTCTAACAGTAACAATTCTGGATCATCGGCACCTACAACCCTTGTCTTAAAGTATGGGAATAATGCAAATGAGTTATGGTTAGAATGGCCTGATGTTGCTGACGACCACGGATATCAAATATATCGTCAAACACTTGGTTCAGATTTGCAGCTAATTGCAACAACAAACACAAATGTGAACAATTATATTGATACCGATATTGAAGCCAACACACGTTACACTTATACCGTACGATCAATTGACAACCTAGGACAACCTTCCGGATTTTCTTCGAGTGCAACTTGGTATGGTTCAGAAAGGGTTCCTGGAGCAATGCTTACGATAGGTTATTTGAAATTTGATGACAAGGCCGCTCTCCGTAGTTTCGAATCATGGGTACGGGGTAAACCCGAATTGGTACTCCACGTGTATTCAGGAGTCGGACCAAACTCATCGAAAGAAATTCGCTGCATTGACTGGATAACACCACAACCCAAAAGAGCGGATATTGCAGGATGTTGGTGGAATTGCAATGTCAATATAAATAATTGGGATCCTGAACTAGACGGACAAAAATGGACATTTTCTTGGAGCGAAGAAGACCTTACAAAAGAATATGAAGTTACTCTTGCGTTGAGCTCAACATACAAAGACAGTAACGGGAACTATCAAATTGGCTCCTCTCCAAGTGTAAAATTCAAGATAACAAAACATAGTGACATGGGACATCTCTGCGTCAATTATTGGGATTTAAAAACCCAAGAATATAGTTTGGGAAGTGGTTTCAATTTTAAATTTAACAACTAATTCATATGAAACAAAGATTCGTCATCGCGCTGATAGCCCTGATCGTAGGCAACAGCCATTTCCTTCATGCCCAAGAGACTGGCAAGTCAGACAAAATCGAGATGGAATTATCCATTTCGCCACGCGTAAACTCCATTGTCGTATCTGCAGACATCATTATGGCAGACTATACGGTACGCTATAAGTTCAGCGACCGCCTTTCGGCCGGAGTGGGCTTCAGCCCCACCTTTATGGATTTCAGCGACGGAATCACAGGATTCATGCCATTCCACCTCTCTGTCCGCTACATCTTGGATGCCGGACAGAAAGTATCGCCCTACCTGCTGATGGACGTCGGAGGATCGTTTTTGCAGCTTGAGCCCGACCCCGCGTTCCTCGGACGTTTTGCCATCGGTGCGGAATACCGGCTCTCGAACCGCTGTTCAATCTTCTCGGAGGTCGGCATTGCCGGCATGACCACCTTTTCATTGTGGACCCCGCTGACCGTCGGATTCCGATTCTGACAAAAAAAATATGACAAGATGCCAACGGGCGTCTTCCGCAATGGAAGACGCCCGTTGCTCATTATTGCAAGTCCACTTGCGAATTCTGTAAAAAGTTATAATCAGGTATTACTTAAGACCCAGTTTTTTCTTTACCAAAGGAAGAATGTCGTCGCTGTCGCTCTGATAGAGGAGAGTTCCGATTCCTGCATCGAAAATATAGGTATAATTGCCTTCCTTAGCCACTTCTTCGATAGCCTTCTTGGCACGGTCGATAATGGGCTGCAACAATTCGGCCTCTCTCGTCTGGAGTGTCCTCTGAGCTTCCTGCTGGAATTCCTCAATGCGTGTGCCCATATCTTGCAATTCTTTTTGTTTGGTTTGCTTGATCAGGTCAGACCACTGGTCTTGCTTTTCCATATACTCGTTGTAGCGCTGCTGCATTTCAGCCTGCATGGCAGTAAGGGTAGCCTCGAGGTCGGCAACTTCTTGTTGCAAGATGGTTTGAGCAGAATCGCGGCCAGGCATAATCTGCATCAAGTCGTTAGAATTGATGTGACCAAGTTTGATGTTTTTCTGAGCCATTGACGGGGTGATAATGGCGAAAAGAGCCACACAAAAAATAATTAATGTTTTTTTCATTTGAATATTTACTTTATAAATTATTATTTCTATGTTATTTATACTTGTTTCGAGACAAAATAATGCTTTACAAATATACAATTATTATCATTATTTGGGGCGCATCATTTGATTGTTGCTTGTCGATCGTTTGGGGGCGAAGTCATCTTGTTTGCCGGAATTTGCATTTTCGGCCTGCTGACGGGCAGCCTCGGCATCTGCATCGCCCGGACTGAAGCCCAACTGCTCGAGCACGAGGTCGCTGATATCGTATTTTGCATCGGCAAAAATAACAGTGTTGTTGCCTGCCCTATCGAATACAAAAGCATATTTCTTTTCCATGGCGATTCGCTCGATGGCGTCATAGATACGGTCTTGGATGGGTTTAAGCAACTCGGCACGTTTCTTGTCGAGATCACCGCCCACACCAAAACGCTGGCGCTGCAACTCTTTCAGTTCAACCTCCTTGTTTTTCAAATCCTGCTGACGGCGTTGTTTCAAGTTTTCGGGCAGTATATATGCCTCCTGTAAAAAATTAGCCCTGAGATTATCGACTTCGGCCTGCTTGGCATCGACTTCCTTCTGCCAATCCTGCACATACTTACTCAACCGTGCCATGGCTTGTACATAGTCAGGGATGTTGGTAAGCACATATTCGGTATTGACGCTGGCATATTTCTGGGCACAGGAGAATGCGCCTGAAAGGAGAACCAAACATATTATTATAACCTTTTTCATTACCTGCCAATTATATTAGTCGATACTTTGACCTATGACAAAATGGAACTGACTGCCGCCCGAGGTACCATCGAAGCCATAACCCCAATCGAATCCAAGCGTACCCATCATAGGTATTTGGAGACGCACGCCGAGACCTGCAGAGTTGTACATCTTGAAGGGTTGGAAATCCTTGATGTTGTTCCAGCAGTTACCGCCTTCGAGGAATCCCAATACATAGATGCTGGTACCCGAACTTTCGATAATTGGCTGACGGATTTCGAGAGTGAACCTGTCGAACATGGCACCTCCACCATAGGAGCTGGCTCCGACAGAGAGGTCCTTGTAACCACGCAACGGAATGATTTCACGTCCGTCGTAATAGTAATTCTGCAGACCACCGCCGCCAAGATAGAAGCGGCCGAACGGAGAAAGTCCGATGTCGTCATTATAATGACCCATCCAACCTACGCGGAAGCGTGCATTGAGCACCACGTCACCCAAGAGATTGAACATCCAAGAACCGCGGACATTGATTTTGTAATATTCGAGCCAACGGAATTTCTCTTGCGGAGTTGCGGTAGAAAAGTCCTTGCCACTTATGAGGGAATAGGGAGGAGTGATGGAAGCCGAAACTGAGATTTCCGAGCCGCTGCGAGCATAGAAAGGTGCATCGAGCGAGTTGCGGCTAAGTGTTATATCGTAAGCCACGTCGTTGGATATACCATCGGTGAACAAGCTGGAATAGTTGTCGAGATTATAGTTGTCGAGGACATAGTTCTTATAGGAAAGGCCTTGGTAGAGTATGAAGTAATCATCCGGCCATTTGAGACGTCGTGTCAACGACACACCCATACCGGTAATTTTCAACGAATAGTACTTTTCGTCATCCTCATCATAGAAGAACCCTCCGTTTTGGAAATTGTGGTAGAATGCCACGTTCAAGGACTGCGGGCGCTTGCCTCCCAACCAAGGTTCGGTGAACGACAAGTTGACTGCTCCATAATTTGTACCGTTAGACACGAAGTTGATACCTAACTTTTGGCCATCGCCGGAAGGCAGCGGACTCCATGCTCCACTATTGAACATGTTGCGGACCGAAAAGTTGGTAAGCTGAATACCCACCTGCCCCACAAACATTCTACCAGTAAAGGCACCCTGCAACTGCAATTGGCTGGTGTGGCCTTCCTCCACTTTGTAGACGATGTCGACTGTGCCGTCCTCGCGGTTGGGGCGTGGCTCGGGAAGGATTGACTCTTCCTTGAAGTAGCCCAGGGTGACCAACTCGCGTC
>CALEPD010000242.1 GCA_937910265.1 uncultured Bacteroidales bacterium | reverse complement strand
ACGAGATTTATGTGTATTTATTTTATTATCAGCAATTTAAATTTTAGAGGTTACCTAGATAGAAGTACGTTAAACTATTTTGCGAAACGAGCGGGTTTGCACCAACGATTGATTAATGGGGTGACTGCGTTCATCAACAAGATTGCGAAAGAGACGCCTTCAGGATACGACCCCCAAGTACGGATGATGACGGTCAAAAGTCCGCATCCTATACCGAAAATAAGCTGACCCTGCTTTGACATTGGAGATGTAACCATGTCGGTTGCCATAAAGCAAGCACCGAGCATCAAACCACCGCTTAAAAGTGTGTATACGGGATCGAGATAAATATCGGGGTTAACCAACCATAAAATGCCGCTGAAGACAAAAGCAGTCATCAGGAAGGATACGGGAATATGCCAAGTGATGACACGGCGGCAAAGCAGGTAGATGGCACCAATGGCAATTGCCACAAACGAGACTTCGCCCAAAGAGCCTGCCATTTGTCCGATAAGCAACTCGGAGATGGACGGAAATTGAGCCAAGGCATCGGAGACGGTGCCTCCACGGGAAAGCGTTTCCTTGAGGATACCCAGCGGGGTTGGTCCGGTAACGGCATCAACATGCATTGGAAAGAATCCTTTTTGAACTGTAGGCCAAGTGGTCATCTGCACGGGGAAGGAGATGAGCAAGAATACACGACCGACAAGTGCGGGGTTGAAGGCGTTTTTACCCAATCCGCCAAAGGTCATTTTACCGACACCGATAGCGACCAAAGCACCGATAGCCACAATCCAAATCATATCGACGGTGGCCGGAACGTTGAATGCCAGCAACAAGCCAGTAACTATAGCCGATCCGTCGGCAACAGAGGATGGCTGTTTCAGGATGAATTTTTCGATAATCCATTGAAACAAGCAACATGCGAATACGGATACAGCACTAATAAGCAATGCGTTCAATCCAAAATATGCCAACGATACCAAGAGCATCGGTATCATGGCAATATTGACTCGCCACATGATCTTCTGAGTAGATTCGGGGCTGTGAACGTGGGGAGAACCTGAAACGCTTAATAACTTCATATATGTAGTATATTTTTTTTGAAACAAACTTATGGATTATTTTTTAGGAGCCATCATGGCACGGACACGCGCTTTACCGAGTCGGATTTCGTCGGTAAGTGGCTTGTTGGCCGGGCAGGTGAAGAAACAGCATCCACATTCGATACAATCGAGGATATTGCATTGCTTGGCTTCCTCGAATCTGGCGTTCTTAACCAACAGCGAGAATTGGTAAGGTTCGAGGCCCATGGGGCAAACTTCGGTACATCTGCCGCAGCGGATGCAGTTGGTTTCGGGGTTGCGCATGGATTCCTTCTCATCCATCACCAACAGGCTGCTTGCACCCTTAACTGTGGGAGCATCGACGTTGCAGATTGCCTTGCCCATCATAGGGCCACCACTTATAAGTTTGCCTGTATTATCGGGCAATTGACCAATAGTGTGCTGAATGACATGGTTGTATGATGTACCGATACGGACAACGCAGTTATGTTGTGTGGGCAGTTGCTTTCCCGTAACAGTCATGATGTTCTCAATAAGGGGTTTGTTTTTTTGTATAGCCTCATAAACCGAGAATGCTGTACCCACATTACTAACTACACAACCCACATCGATGGGAAGTTTCCCACTGGGCACCTTACGTCCGGTAATAGCATTTATCAATTGTTTTTCGGCGCCTTGAGGATATTTAACCTTGAGAGGGACAACAGTAATGCCCTCGAAGCTGGCAGCCATTTGAGTCATCACCTCGATGGGGTGAGGCTTGTTGCTTTCGATTCCGATGTATGCCATAGGAACCCCCAAAGCCTTGCGCAATATAGAAACACCGACACAGACTTCTTCGGCATGTTCAACCATGACACGGTGGTCGGATGTGAGGTAAGGTTCGCACTCGGCCGCATTAATAATGAGATACTCTGCGGTCTTTCCTTCGGGAACGCTATATTTGATATGTGCGGGGAATGTTGCACCGCCTAACCCCACGATACCCATTTCCTTCAATTTGGAGACGATGGATTTGGGGTCGAGAGTACAATCGCGGACGATATCGGTTGAACGGTCGATAGTTTCCAACCATTCGTCGCCTTCGACGTCGATATAAACAGCAAGCCTGGACAAACCGAAAATATCCTTGCAATCGCCGACCTTGGTAACGGTACCGCTGACGGGAGAGTGGACATTGGCGCACATAAACGCTTGGGCTTCACCAATAAGTTGTCCAACCTTCACCTTATCGCCTTTGGCCACAATGGGAGTAGCCGGTGCGCCGAGGTGCTGGTTCATCAAAACAACCATCTGGGTTGGAACCGGAATATCTTGAATCGCGCACTGCGAGGAGATCTTATTTTCTTCGGGGTGAACACCACCCATGCTAAAAGTCTTCATTATCAGTCTTTTGTTGGATTATTAGAATTGACATCTACAGTTTGTTCGACCTTAGCGGGCTTGGGAGGGAAGTTTACCGCCAGGATAGCGCCAGTAGGACACTCATCGACACATTTACGGCAGGATTTGCAAAGATTGAAATCGATATAAGCCAAGTTGTTTTCGACCTTGATAGCGTTAAACGGACAAATCTTGGCACACTTACCGCAACCGATACAAGCGTTGGAACAGGTTTTCCGTGCAATTGCACCGGGTTCCTTGTTGACGCAGTTGACAAATACGCGGCGGTTGTTTCTGCCTTTGTTGCGAAGTTCGATTACGGAACGGGGACAAGCCTTGACGCAAGCACCGCATGCGGTACATTTATCCTCGTCAACAACCGGCCGTCCGGTTTCGGGGTCGATATAGATGGCGTCGAATTGGCAAGCATCGACACAATTGCCGAGGCCTAAGCATCCGAAAGAGCATCCGTTGGCACCGACGTAAAGCGAAGAAGCGGCTGCACAATCCTTGATACCGTCGTAGCGTGTCTTGGCGCTGGAGCCATTGTTGCAAGCGGCGCAACGCACAACGGCTACCTGAGGTTCGGTTTCGGTGGGGACACAACCCAAAAGGGCTGCCACTTTGGCTGCAACAGCATCGCCACCCGGAGGGCATTTCAAGCCGTCCATATTACCTTGAGCCACAAAAGCCTCGGCCATAGCCCTACAGCCAGCCTTTCCGCAACCGCCGCAGTTGGCGCCGGGAAGCACTTCGGCAATTTCATCGATGAGGGGGTTTTCGATAACCTTAAACTTCTGTGCCACGAAGTAAAGTACAACAGAGAAGATGGCGCCGATAACGCCTAACACTACGATAGCTAAAAGTAGTAAGTTCATTTACGCTATTTTTTTAAACAACAATTACATACCATACCGATGGGTCGTATAGATCCGACGTTTTCAAACATGTTCGGCACAAAAATAATTTGTGCGTTTCGACGACTTGCGTTTCTCAAATCCCATCCGCCTGTTTATCAACCACTCTGAACATTGCCAACGGATTTCATAGCGCAGAGATAACGATTCGAAACGGAGGGGGGTAAAGTCGAACGAAATGAACCCATAGAACCCACCTAAACAATTTGCAAATTTACGTTTTTTTATCCAAAAAGGAGTTTTTTTTTACAAAATCGAAAATAAATCGCTGTTAATAAACTATTTTACAATATTTTGAATTAAAATATTTTTTTATATAAAATAAAATCCGTATCTTTGTAATCAAAATTAACCTTAAAACTGAATGATTATGGAAACAATTATTGTAGGATTTGACTTTTCGTCTGGTTCAGCATATGCTGTTGATTTAGCCATTGACATTGCCAACAGATGGCAAGCGAACATCAATCTTGTATACGTAAAAGAGCGTAACGAAGATGAATCTCCCATCCGAGAAGAGATTGAAAGAAGAAACCAGGGGGTAGCACATTTGCTACGCAACATTGAATTGCGTTACACAATCCGAGAAGGCAAAGTTGCCACCGAGCTTGCTGCTCAAGCCCATGAGGACAATGCCTCGTTGGTCATTGTTGGAACCTATGGCATGAGCGGTCCGAAAAACAATTGGATTGGAGTAAACACCTACCGCACCATCGCAGAGTCGGCCGTTCCAGTTCTTTCGTTGAGAGAGGAATACAATTTCAAGAAAGACCTCGAACGCATCATTGTGCCTATTGACAGCACAGCCACCACGCGACAGAAATTGCCCATGGCGTTGAAATTTGCGAAAACATTCAAATCGCATATTGACATTGTTGGATTATACACATCGGACTTCCCCGACATCCGCATGTTGGTAAACAACTACGTGACACAAGTTGACAACTACCTCACACAGAATAACATCCCCCACAGCGTGAAGTATCTCAAGGTAGAGCACAACTTAACCCAAACGACACTTGATTACGCAAACGAACTACAAGCAGACATGATTGTCATCATGACTGAACAGGAATCGAAATTTGCCAACCTTCTTTTGGGCTCGTTTGCCCAGCAGATGCTCCACCAGTCGACCATCCCCGTCCTGACTGTGCGTCCAGAAGACCTCAACAAAAATTGCAGAATCAAATAAGAAAGTCCTCAAATTTTTTTTCATTCATATTAAACTAAAAAAAACAAACAATTAGTGAAGAAACTCATTCTTACAACGGTACTTGCCGTCCTGTGCATCGGAGTATCGGCACAAACAAAAAAGACTGCCAAAGGAAGTGTAACCATTACCGGTGATGTAAAAGTATCTCAATTGGTTGAGAAACATATTGAATTCAACGAAACCATAAAGACAATACCGGGATATAGAGTACAATTGGCATCGCTTTCCGGTGCCGATGCCAAAAGTAGAGCCTTTTCCATGAAGGAGCAACTTAAAACCGAATTTCCGGAGGTGGAATCGTATGTCATTTTCACCGACCCCAACTTCAGGGTTAAAATAGGTGATTTCCGGACAAAGCTCGAAGCACATGCTTTTCTGCAAAAGACAAAAGAGTTATTTCCTGGCGGAACCATTGTCAAAGACAATATCAACCCCAATGCCGTCGCCCCATCAACCATGGAACCAGAAATAGATGAGGATGCAACAAAGTAAGACATTCGGTATGCATTGACATGAATCACAGAAAAAAGGATAGAGTCCTCAGTGGCGGACTCTATCCTTTTTTTGTTTCAAACGAACATTCAACCTAATACAATACAACCACTTACAATAGACACATCGATGAAATTAAAGTTTTTGATAGCCCTGACTATACTCGCATTGAGTCACACAGCTCAGGCTCAACTATCGGACAAAGCAGTCATCAGCGTCATTACATGCGGCGCCGGCAATGACTTTTATACAACCTTCGGGCATAGTGCCATACGTGTTTGCGACACTTCACTTGCATACGATGTTGTATACAACTACGGTTCGTTCGACTTCAACACACCGAATTTAATACTGCCTAAAATGCAGCGGGAACTGACACCTGATAACGAATTATATATTACGATAAACAACTTC
>CALEPD010000241.1 GCA_937910265.1 uncultured Bacteroidales bacterium | reverse complement strand
ATAATACTTTTTGTCCACTTTTATCCTGTCCGATTTTTGGGGAGGGCCACAGTTGATATCCGATAAAACCATTTTGACAGGCCGAAAAAAAACAGGTCTGATTCCATTTACAGGAATCAGACCTTTGCCGTTACTTTGTATTCTTCACAAGCCATAAAACAACCATGAGAGTATACATATTATCAGACATTCACACAGTTGTCTAGACTTCGGAGAATAATATACTTGTAATTACAATTTTTCCGTTCTTCCAACAGTCATCATCAACTCATCACTGCAATACAACCAAAAAACAACCCATACATTGAGATTGAAACTTGCCGCAATCTAAAGTAGTAGATTACAGCTCAAAACCCACACGCAACCCTACTACAGGAAGAGTGTATTTGACAATATAACTGTAATAGCCATCGGCATTGTAGCAATGTTCACGGCGTTTCATACCAACGTAAAAGGTACCGGTAAGCATCACGTTGACAGCAAAATCCTTGCTAGAACCGAAACGGAGACCAAAAGCCAAATCGGTATAGGGAGCCACACCATCGTCGAGCCAGCCTCCTAGACGAAGTTGCATGGTAGGAGTCACCTTCTTGGAATATCCAAAATTATACTTGACCGCAGAATAGATAGATGTGAAGAAAAAATTGTCACTGCGCTCCAATCCCAGACCTATTCCCACGAAGGTTTTGTTTTTGAAATAACAACCGTGAGTAGTAGAAAAACCAACGGTATAGCCCGGTTCTTCAACCAAACGATAGGAAGTGCCCTGATCCCAAAAACCCTGATAGCCACTTAGGACCTTTACCGCATTTTCCTGAGCCAAAACCATACTCACCATGAATACGGCAGCGATAGTTAAGATTATCTTTTTCATTGTATTATAATTATTGTAGGCCATAAAAATTCAATCATTTAACTTAAGTGCTCAACAGAGGCCTAGTTTAACCATTTCGCACCTAGACTTAACTTTCCAGTTATACTCAAGACGTTTTTTTCGCCCAGGCCGAGAAAGTAATCTACATCTGCTTTCAACTTTCTAAAACCTTGCAAATATACACAAATAATTTAAACCATTGGCGTCCGATACAACTATATAAAGCAAATAAAATTGAAACAAGTTCCATTTTGCAGAATCTGTCCTTTGGGCTTGTTTTTGTTTTGCCAAAAACACAATAACCCAAAAGTACATATTTCATCGGACACCAAAATTCTCTTGCATTTTCCATTTCTGCTCCTGATTTGCTTCAAGACTACTCTTTAATGAATCTTTTCACCTCACGCGTTCCGTCGCTCATATCAAGCAGTAGTACATACATCGATGGTCGTAAATCTTTAATGTTTATTGTGATTTCGTCATCAGTCTTCGACATTACAAACCATCTAAACACAGCATTACCAGTCATATCAAAAATGCCCATGGACTTCACCTGTTTTCCTTGATAGGTAATCGTTTCATGGCTTGGATTGGGAAAAAGTCGACTATCCATTGAACCTTCATCATTATTGTTCACAATGACAGTCTTGGCACTTATTGTCGAGTCTTGATTGCTGTCACCCTCTGTAATCATTGTCTGAAGTGCCATAGATGTCATCTCTTCACTATCGCAATTCGAGCAAGGCACAATACGAGCGGAAAAAGTCGATCCAAGTTCTGCATGGAAGCCCGGTTGAAGCGTGATAGACTTATGTGCGATATACTCAGAAGATGCACCAGGCGGAATTGTTCTCCACGATGCTGGAGTATTGTCATTGCTGCTGATTAGAGTTGCCGCAGTTTGTGGAACGCAAAGATAAGGTTCGGGAGTATCATGTTTCGAATAATAGCTTTGGTAATGATCGGATAGATTTAGGCTAAAGTCACAATAGTCCAACGGGCTTTTGGGAGTCAGATCGAAGATCGCATTTTCCATATTCGTAAAGTCGACTTCACCCTCAAGTCCAATCTTGTCTATCGTTGTCCAAGTTTCATTATTCGAATGACCGAAATTTACACAGAACATATCTGTTGTAGAATTGTACCCATGAACCACAAACGCATGTCCATTGTAAATGCCATCTATTGCAGAATAAAAAATAGGCCTTTCTTGTGTAATATCATTAATAAGCATTGACTTCCATGCTTTTGAATGAAACGATCGCCAACGAAGTTCTGCATTATCGCTATAACCAAAAACGTTTTTCAAGGCAGATTCAGCATTCATTGGCGTTGCGAACGAGTAGCATCCCCAAAAACAATAATTCATTTGGACCGCGAGTCCAACTTCGTACAGAAGTCTGGCTACAGCATTACGATGAATTTCATAATCAGGATCGCTACAACTAAGAGAATCCTTCATGTTGCACCAATCGAATTGAATGATCGAAGTATCTCTATATACTGGATGTTTCCAATAGTTCATTATCTGTCCTACAGCAGTAGCAACACACCCTGTAGGGGGCTTGAGAGTATCACAATAGGAACATGATTCTTCAACATAATAGTTGTATGCATTTGTAACGGGTCCACTATTAGGCCCTCGTTGACCCCATTCCGTTGTCAACAATGGGCCGATAACATCATCCTGTTTTGCTGACTTTGGAGTTTCATCGCCAAGCAGGATTTCCCAGTCGCCCAGTATCGTATCACTATTTTTGGAGCTATCTATCGCATGCATAACTTCGTTACAATAGCGATTAAGGAAGTACGAAATTCCTGATTCCTCATTATCATCCAACAGCAAAGACGATGCAGAGTCTTTAACATACATCAGGACAGGTTTACAACTTTTGACTCCTGAGAGTATCAGTTTGTAACATCCAATATGTACTTCGTGAAGGAGTTCGATATCCGATTTTGTTTTAGTAGAATAATATTCCACATCATCAACATCATATTCCCCGTCTCCCATAAGATACCCGTTAACATAGTTTACTGCCGCTTTGACAGCCTCTTTTTGTGAAACCAAAATTTGGGCATTAACCATTGTATGAGCCGCAGACAATAGCCAAGCGGCAAACATCATCAATAATCTAATTGTCTTCATCCTGCTTTTGTGCTATGGTAATATCATCGGCGGAATAAATAAAGATTCCTGGCATCATGTACGAGCAATTATAGTACATTTCGTTCTCTTGCCAATCTGCCATATACAATCTCAAATTCCCTTTGATATAGACGGTGTCATGATAATGAGCATCTAATATCCCTTTTAACTTCTCATATATTGCATGGTCTGATGTGTCATAACTGATATTGATTCTATTGGCCAGACCCATATATCTGCCTGGCTTATAATCCATTTCTGCCAGTGTATACAAATCATGCAATTGGCCATAAACTCGTATTTCTGTATCCAAAACAGTACTGTCTTCCGAAAAAATCTGCTCTTCTAAATATGGTCCATACACCTCGTCTCTGTCGATGGGATTGCTTAGATATTTGTATGTTATGGCTTTTACGCAATTATAACACGTGTCACAATAAGGAGTTGGTGTCATAAACAGTCTGACCTCATAACATGAGTTTGGGCGATAGCATGATCCAAGACATCCCAGTATTGCTATCGGTAAAATAATGAAAATTAATATGTATTTTTTCATATGGCTCATTCTCCTTTCAATTCCTTCACTTGTTTGCTGAGTTCAATCACCTGAAGAGTCAGTTCTTCAATCTTTCGCAAAAGAATTTTATTCATTTCGCCCAGATCAACACCTTCTTCCGCCACTTCCTTGGCAGATGGTACGCCTGGTAAATGGCCATTCTCCTTCACATAGACCTCTGTTTCTTCAAGTGAGACAAGATTATATCCCTTTTCGAAAACATAATCCGGCCAATCGTTTTCATCCATACTCACTTTGACCCCTCTCGTAAAAAGCATCCCATCCGAGGCCAATTTGAAATTAACTTTTTCCATTATCAACTCATCCGTAACATTTGTACAATCGGCATTTCCATTCACAACGGATCCTGAAGCCATATTCGCAATAAGCAGGTCACCACTCATTGTCGACAATATTACCACGCCTCCGTTCTGCCATGTGTTTGACTTGAAACTCCATGTACCCTGTTCGCCTGGATTTCTCGATGCATTAAACCCTATATACGACGAAGAATAATTCAATGATTCATAATGTGCTTTACCCATTGTGATTACCTGATTATCAACCCCCATCACAAAAGTGGATTTTGAGTGTACATTTTGTGAAACAACACTCGTATCCGCGAAAAGAGACTTGGTGACAAAAGCATTACCTACAACATGAAGTTTCTCTGCCGGAGCTATTGTTCCCACGCCCACATTTCCTGACGGGGTAATCGAAATCCCTTGCTGATTATATCCGAATAGATTAAATTTATTTTGTTCAAACTGACGAAGTGTTATCTCACCGTTGTTTTGAACAATTGAAAACCCGTCTTGCGCCGTCTTTCCAGTATTGGTATTGGTGACATGAATTATTGTCTCGTAATCGCCTGTCATAGGCACAGACATGGGCAATATCGGCTCTTCGGAATCCAACTGAACAGCAGAATGGACATGTAATGTTCCAATAGGACTTGTTCCTATACCGAGCGTTGTAAAAGTCTGCGCTTTCAGTCCTTCAACATGTATTGTCAAACACAATAGGACCAATAATATAATAGTTGATGTTTTCATAATGTTTTAAAAATTAACGATTATCGGTAACCATATGGTTCTTATTTGTAAAGGTAGGCTCTAAAAATTCAACTTTTTGTTCGTAGGCGTTCGACGGAGAGCCCA
>CALEPD010000240.1 GCA_937910265.1 uncultured Bacteroidales bacterium | reverse complement strand
GTCGTAGAGTTGGGATAGGAGTTTGATATATAAGGAGTGTTGATATTGGTCTGGAAGAACAATCTGGCTGTGAGAGATTCGCTAATGGCGTACTCGCCAGACAATTCAGCCATCCAGACTTCACTTCCTGATGATATCTGTCCAATATCCTGATTGGGGTTATAGGTTTGGTTTATCTTCCGTATATTGGTTTTATTGCTGTTATAGGTGATGTTCAACTGAAGGACCACATCGCTCTTTAAATTGTGAACCTTATCGCCGGCCTTTACACTGAACGCCACATCCTTAAAACGGTAGCCACCACCGAAAGTAAATCCGTTACGGGTTGCCTCGGTGAGCTGATTGTTGGAAAAGCTTAAATTAAGCATGCGGTTGCGCTGTACCGAAAGATTGAATTGGAAACTGTTGACCATACTGACGCTCATACGGATAAGCGGGTTAAATTGCTCGCTTATCTGCACTCCGTCCATACTCAGCGGGGGTACATAATCGCCGGCATTGTTCAGTATTGTCTCCACGCCATAGTCGTAATCCTGAATATTTGAGATGGCGGCATCGGTATAATAGTTACCTACCGAATAGGTGGCCGTGTATTTGTGCGAGAGGTTAATGTTGGTAAACCACTTCTTCAATGCAGGCATCTTATTGAAACCGGTATAGTTGATTGTCCAGTTAGGCATCGGGAAGTTGAGGAACGGGGAAAATCCGTGGGATTTCGGGTCTTTACCCATATAGGTAGAAAGAAAACTGGTAAGAAGTACCGTCTGCTGGTTGCCGCTATAGCCTGCCGGATAATATTCTCCTGTAACCGAATCCATTACCATGATGTTGGTATAGGGGTCTTCGTTGAGGTCGGCCAAGCGCTGTGCGACTACAGCACGGTTATCGAGGAAACGCAGGAAGAGTTCGTCAGGATCGGCAAAAGCGGTGACAAATGCCCATGTTGTGGCGGTATAGTTACCTGTCAGCATGTATGACAACGGACCGCCGACCCTGCCGAGGTCCGGCTGGTATTTATAGTAGTATTCTTCTTGAGAGGAAGAGTTTTCGGTACAGTTAAGCACAATCTTCAAGTCGCGTATCGGTTCAACTGTGGCCTGAAAAGTCAAATTTTGGGTCATCATGTTGCGATGAGGATCGTTGAAGAGCGAATCGGTACTGAGCAGATTGCCTGTCATCAAATTGTCGACAACATCTGTATTGTATCCCAACACATATCCCAAACCGGGGTTCCATGCGGCAGACGGGTCAAGGCCCACAATGGTGGCCTCGCCCATGAAACCAGGCAATCTGGAACCTGTGGAGGCACTGAGCTGGATATCGAACGACTTGACGCCGGTGGCAAAGCGGATACCCCAATAAGCCACTTCACGCAACTTCTCGAGCAATGCGCTGCGTCGCAACGAATCAGCATTAACTGTATCGGTCTTAACAACCAAACCACGTTTGGGGTTCATCTTGTTCTTGTCTTTGTCGGCTTCACGGCCCTTGGGATTGGGTTTGTTCTTCTTGCCAGTATTCTTGGCGTAGGCCTTTTTTATCAAAGGTATCTTGTTGTAAAGATTCTGCATGTTACCATTGGCAGTAACCTGGAAGTTGGAAGCACTTTCAAGCACACTTCCCATGTTGGCCAACGCCTGGGTAGTACCCTGGAAATTGTATGTGGTGCGGTAACTCATTGGCATGCGCAACCACTGCATGTAGGGCAACTTGTTGACGGGGACATCCCAATTGAGTGAGATCTGCTGTTGAAAATCCTGCATTGTGCCTCCTGTGGCAAAGCTACGCCAAACGCTGTCGGAAGCGCTTCGGGTATCGATGCGTCCGATAGGCTCATCGATGCGCGCGTTTGCATTGGCAGCATACTGCATACGCAATGAACGGCTGATATCGTATTGCATACCATAATCACGACGCCATGTAAACTGCTTGAAGAACATGGGTTTCATGATAACCAACGCAGCACTCTTGTTTCGCAACATCGACTCCTCGAAATTGCGGTAAACCTCGGTCGAGAAGGAAATGTTTTTGGGTTGATAGAACAAGTTGAAATCCTTGAGGATGCGCCAATTTTGATGTTGGAACATCTTGACCTTGTTGAATGGCTTAAGGCTCTTGGGCTGTCCGATGGAATAATTGTAATTGAGAGTAGTTCGGTGGAGATCCTTGTTGAAATACGATATATCCTCATCGCTCTTCCTTTCACGGGAATAGGAATAGCTCAGCGAGAAGTTCTCGATGTCGTAGAAATGCATTTCCAAAGCATCTTTTCCTGTGCGTTCCTTGCGGACATTGGTGAGGGTGAGATTTGTTGCAGTACTCCTCTCCTGAGCCATTTTCCTCACACTATCGCGTTCGGCCATGGTCGGATAGGTCTGCAGATCCTCCTTAAGGATAACATCGGGGTCGAGCGGATTGTATTCTGGGCTGCCAATGGTTTTGTTGACATCGAGGTAGAACGGAATCTGCATGCCCCAATCTTCGGGAAGGAACCTGCCCAACTCCATGTCGAGTGTTGTCTGGAATTGAAATTCGTTTACGAAATCGAAATCGGTAAGATGGTCTTCGAGATTACCGAATCCGGATGTGGTATAAGAGCCATACATGGAAAGGTTACCCAAATCGGCAAGATTGGTTCGAGCCATGGCCATGGCCGCCCACCCTCCTTTGTTGCTGTATTCCGACAGACGCAACTCATTAATCCACACAATGACCGATTTTGGCCTCATATCGTTGCCGTCTCCCAGACTGTTTTTGCGGGGGTTGCGTACACCCACCATAATAACTTTCACTTTGCCCAAGTTGGGTGAGCCTAAAACCGAATATTTTCTACCGTCGGCAAACTCGCTGTAAACCATTGCCGAAGAGTATTCAGAATTACCACTACGCACCTGCTTGTTGCGTGCGGTTTTTAAATCGACGAATTTCTGCAGGTCGATTTCTACCTCGTTGGCAGCAGGCCATATCACATCATCAAATTCGGAAGTGGTGCCCCACGGGGTCAGTTTCAACGGCAGCTCATATTCGTAGTAGTTGGTGGTATAGTCGCTACCCAATCGGATAAATAGAGTCAAATCATCATCTTCGAGGCTGTGCTCCATATCCTTTTGCTCAGCATGGACAAACATTTTCAATTTGCCATAATAACGCATGTCGTATTGCGAGTTGCGATAGATAGCACGGGCGTCTCCGCTCGAAAGGTCGATGATTTCCATACCTAACGCCTGTTCGTTGAGCATGGTGTATGAAGAGGATGAGGAATACCATTGCTCGCGGTCGATGCCGGGAGGCAAGACATACGGTACCGGCTGACGGGTGCCATTCTCCTCGATATTGACAGTGGAAATGTTAAAGCTTGTCTCGGAAGTGGTTCCGGTAACATAATCGCCAGGCTCGTGCAAATCTTCGTTATACTTTCGCCAGGTGCCGTAAACCAATTCGAGCGAGGCAAAACGGAGAATGATGGGTTCCTCAAACTGATTCATAAGCATACGCATGAAACGTATTGATTGGAATCCGTTGAGTTTGCCGACCACCTTGTCGGGTTGGCGGATGGGTATGCGGAATTGGTACCACTTGCAAGTAGTCACTTCGCCGTTGGGAAGCTGCACATTGGGTGCTTCGTGAATGTCGACGATGTAATTCTCGCCGATATTCATGCGGTCGGGACGAAGGTCGATGGCATACTCATAATAGTTTTCCGACTCGCTCAAGGTGTTGTCCTTGTTGATATCTTCGATGTTGGGCAAGCTTGTAGCCGCCATGGCATAGTTTTCAGTATTGTCGACGTCGGCCGGCGAGTTGCCTTCGGGGTTGTTGAAATATTTGTAACGGTCGTTGATTTTCACATCCTGTTCATCGTAATAGGAGTTGCGATAGTAGAGGAAGTCGTCGCCGCTGGGGTCGTTGGAAACAGACTGATAAACCGCGCTGCTTGTGCCATGAAGCAATGCGATGGAATTGACATACTCGCTGAAAAAGCTCTGCTCGTCACCAGTGCTGTTCATATCGCCCAATCCGTCGTAGCCGACGTCCTGATACTTACGGGCTTGCTCGTTATTGTCGAAAGCATTGACAATAGACTGAGTGGTTGGAACTCTACCCCAAATTGTTGTATCGACATTGTAGACCTCAGTAGATGTAGGCAATCCATTTTCGAATGATTTGCGTCCATCACGGAGAATATCCTCACTGATGTCACCCAGATTGAAATACAACTTACCTCCCTTTTTGTTGGGGTCGGTAAGTCCTGTCTCGGGATCGATAAAGGGATCCATCAACCAGAACTCTATGGTTTCGATGTTTTGGGTTTCGAAATCAGTATAGTCGAGTTTACGCATAATACCGCCCCAACGACTGCCAGGATCGTTCAAACGGCCGTCGGCAGCAATACCTGCACTCCATTGCGACCCAGCCACATCATAATTGTAGGGACCGCGTTCGCTGGGATAGAACGCAACATTAAATTCGAGGATATTGTTAAGTTGGTTGGTTGCCAACTGTTTGTTCGGAAACACCTCGTTCTCCATAATTTTTCGTGCGTAGGGATGGGAACGGTCGTCGAGGGTGATATTGGGAGGACAATCGGTGCCATAGAAGAGGTTATCGATGCGATACCATGCAATGCGTGCACGGTTATAGCCGTAAGCCAACCCCGAACCCGGCTCGGTTTCGGGCCACATGGGCAAAGCCGTGCGATAGTCTTGGGGAGTACTGGCCAAACTCCAGTACGCTACGCCTTTCAAATCGATACTGCTTTCCGCACCTTCGAAGTCGTCGATATAGCTGACCGAACTCTCACTACCACCTGTATTGGTCATTCCTGGTATAAATTGGGCCACTTCGGCCGTGAGACTCAGATTAGAGGGCACCTTCGTTTGGATACCGGGAAGCAAGTCAACTATTTTGGTGATTATGGGAAGTTCATGATTGTAACTCAAGTCAAGGCCCCAGATAGAGTTGCTGGTAGGTTCTTCTCCAAAGTTATTTTTCTGGGTCAGGGGCTTCTCATAGAGATTCATGGCCGTGGCTCCGATATTGAAGTTGGGATCGATTTCGTAGTTGAGGTGCAATCCGAGCATACGTTTGGTCATCATGCTGAACGAATTGTTTTCGCTACTCACGCTGATTGGCGTGCCACTGCTCAGAATACTTTCATTGATGATACGCACAGTTCCCATGGTATAGTCGACAGTATAGTCGACATTCTCGATAAAAGGCATGCCGCCTGCCGTAACGGTGACACTACCTTGCGATACACTATAACCCAACGATATCTCGCCACTGACAGCACTGGTATAGTAACCCTCGATGTAGAACTTGTTCTTGTCGGCATACTGTTGGGCAAGTGTACGGGTTAACGTATACAATGAATCGAAACAATACTTGTCCGCCAAATCCCTATCGTTAAGAATGGCGCGCAAATCCTTGCCGAAAGGCTCGACATAGGGGAAATAAATACGGCCTGTTGTCGATTGGATGATACCGCCCTTGTAGGCTGCACTGTCGAACCAGTCCATCACACCATCGGCATAGTAATAATTCTGACTTGCATCCATTCGGTCGAGACCAAACACCTCGACAAGCGGCTTACCCTCCATGGGGCCCTCGGTGAAATAGCCAACACCAACACCTCCTTCAGGCGATTCGTACAACACATTGAGACGGAAATTGTCGCGTCCGATCTGCGTACTTCTCAGAAAGTAGACGTTCTTCATCATGAGTTTCCACAACGGGCTCTGGGTATTGACAGCCGTACCTTTGATAAGCTTGACAACAAGGGTATTGGGGTCGTTTATACCGTCGGTTGTCAGCTCGCCCACTTGATACACATTGGTATCGCCTATGACTTGGTATTGAAATGCCACGGCAATCATCTGGTCGTTGCTCAAAGGCTGATTCAATGAAATGAAGCCTAACAATTCGTTGAAGGTGTACTCGCTCGAATTGAGCAAGCGGGCATTTTCGATTTTCTCGTAATCAGTTCCCGACACCATACCCATACCTTGCATATAGGTGGTAACGTTATCGATACTGCGAACCGCATTGATGTTTATGCGTTCGAGCAAGTTGTTTGAAGCGTTCGATGGCAAGGCATCTCCACGTCCGATAATATCGTTGCGACTGGGATTGCGTTCTCCGAGGTCTGTCAACGCCAAAACGTTACGGTTGTTTGAAACCGCAGCTCCCACATTGGTACGCCAAACCTCGATACGGGTAATCTTGATATTTGAATTGACAATGGGCAATGTACTCATCGCCTTGTTGTAATTGTCGTAGAAATACTGACTGATGAAATAGTGACGGTTTTCCTCATACTCATCTGCTCTGATTTCGAATTCCTGCGTGCTTGCTCCACCCTGCACCTGGATATTTTCGGTGCTGGTTTCCTTGTTGCTGGCCACCGCATCTACAGTCAATTTACCGAACTTGAGTTTTACATGTCCGCCGAAGAGTTGTTGACTTCCCTTGATGAGAGTGGTGTTCAACGGGAAGGATACGTCACCCGCCTCAATATATTGCAGAATGTCATCCTCCTTACCTTCGTATTTCAGTTTAAGCTGGTTTTCGAAGTCGAAGGTGGCTTGGGTATTCCAATTGAGATCAAAGTCAAACAAGTCACCTAGTTTGGCATTCATGCTCAATTGAATGTTCTCATCGAAATCGAAGTAAGTATTACTTTTCTCATCCTGATTAAGATTAGGATTCTCGCGGTAATTATTCACTATCTGGAACGTCAGCTCAGCTGTTCCACTGGGAGTAATCTGCGGCATGGGAAGGTTCTTCATACCGTCGAGTTTCCTACTGATTTCGTTAAAACCCGGTATTTTATTCAACATACCTTCCTCTCCAGTGGTATTAGCACCCGAAGCATTGCGTTGCTGCCAATACTGCTGCATCACTTGATCCATCTGCCAATTCTGATATTCGGCGAACGTCATGTATTCGCGTGAAATGACGATGTCGCCGATTTTCGTCACTTTGACATAATCGTTGGTTTCGGGGTTGTATTCAACCTCAGTGGTTACCTGATTGATGCCTGTAGCCGGTTCCTGCGCGTTAAGCACCGATGCCGCCATGACAAAGACAAGGCAGATAACAAACGATAATATGTAATGGCGCTTACTCAAAGTCGTTTCAAAGATTCTTTTATCAATTCCTCTACCGTTAACGACGGATCTATTTTGACTATAGCATTCAGCACCTTCTCGGATGCCGCCTTGGGGAATCCAAGCATTACCAAAGCACTCAATGCCTCCTCCTGAGCAATATTGGTTGCATTGAGACTTTCGACCAACTGACTGTTGGCTGTTTCGGAGATTTTATCTTTAAGTTCAAGCACAATACGCTGAGCTGTCTTGGTGCCGATGCCCTTTACACTCTGTATAAGACGGGTATTTTGAGAAGCGATGGCCTGCGTCAACTCAGAAACCGTGAGCGACGAAAGCATAACACGGGCGGTAGCCACTCCTACCCCGTTTACCGAAATCAGCATTCGGAACATGTCGCGCTCGGCACTCTCAAAGAATCCATACAAAAGATGGGCGTCCTCACGTATAACCTCGTGCACCAGCAGTTTGACATTGGCAGAGTCTTTGATCTGTGCATATGTGTTCAAACTGATTTCAATCAGATATCCCACACCGCTACAATCAATTACAGCCTGCGTGGCATTCACTTCTACTAATTTACCGGATATATAATTATACATACGTTCAGTGTCTCGTTATTTTATTTCATAAGCGCCAAGTGTTGGCGGAATACGCCTCACATTTCCAGCCAAATCTCTGATATCGACCAGCCATCGTACATCGCCGGCAAGACGTGCGGGAGAATCGCCGAGCAAACGGTAATTGCCTTCGGAATGGCTTACAAACAAGGGGTCTTCGTTAAATATTACTTCATTGGCCCGAACGCCGCATCGTTGAAAAGTGGTATCCTGGGCCCTAAGCAAACAGTGGTCGAACGATACATTAAAATCAGCTCCCACGGTCGACACTAAAGCTATCTCGGTGTCAGTATAATTGCCGTAGATTATGCAGTTACGAAATTCGGCCCGTTGTAAATCAACAGGATAAACGACATTAGTGTTGTACGGGTCTGTCGTATAGTTGTTCAACACCACACATGGCGACTGGCGTACATCGTATCGCCAATAATTGACAAAGGTTGAATTACTCATGCAGTAATCCCCTCCCCTTTGCAAAGCCAATGCGGCAGTTTTACAATTGGCAACAAGCAAATTGTCGCCATGAACCGCAGCCCCGTTGGCTATGACACCGGCGTGCGACATATTGCGGACAACGGTATTGGTGATGCGGAGCGTTGGCTGACTGTTGGCGATTGAATCGACCAACAAACCGACGTATCCGTTTTCGATAATGGCCCAATCGATGCTGCTGTTGACACTACCCGAACTTAACCATATATAATTCCACTGACCGGGAAGGGTGGCATAATGGCCGTCGTGACGTACCGACGAAAACAGCACAGGGTTTGACGGAGTACCCTCGACAATGAGCGTCCCTTCGCGGTAAACCCACAACAAAGCCTGGTCGGCCATATAGATTTCATCGCCAGGGAGCAACTTCAACGTTGTGGCCGAATCGACTACTGCATAGCCATAAATGACATGGGGGCGAGTATGATCCCAATTATCGCAGTCGATAATCGAGTAAAAGCGATCCGGAGCAGGATAATGGTAAACTGCATTGCGGCCAAAGGCATTGAGGATAATGCGTGATTGTTGTTCACCGAAATTAAAGCAGATTGCATCCTCTATCAGAAACGGTTCGGTAGATGCATTAGGGTTAATGTTGGCCTGAACAAAGATGAAAATGCTGTCAAGGCCGCCAATGATTACGTCGCGTGCCACCATCGCAGTGTCGCCGTCGACGTTGATTCTGAAACGGCTTTGCGTACCATTCATCAAAGTAACCGACGGTATAAGCACCGGATCCTTATAGGGGTTGTACACCTTGACTTGCTTTGTAACAGTACCCATAGTGGTAAAAACAGTATCGAACGACAAAGTGTCGGCCGAGAACTGCAATACCGGAATATCGTCTGAGACATAGTATTCTTGCTCTTCGCACGAAGAGAAGAAAAACGGGATTAAGGCAACTACCCAAAGAAGGCGTGATATGTAGTATTTGGCGTTCACTTTTTAAACTGCTGTAGTAAAAAGTGATAACGTATTTTTAGCGTGCTTATTTCGTATATAAGTCAAAAATATCATTTAATCGCTTGATGCATATCAAACAGAATGGGGCATAATCGCGCATCATGCAATGCATAAACGGACGGTAAAACTCTCTGGCAGAATAACCTGCACCCTCATAAACCCCTATAGGACCGTTCTCGGTGCGGGGCACACTTGGGTCATAGGGAGTGGGTATTTCGGTACGTTTAGGAACGAGGTCGAGCCACTTGGTTTCGAAATCGACCAATGTAGTGATATTGGGCTCAACTGGCTCCATATCGGGACGGTGAATGTCGCTGTAGGCGATCTCCTCATCAACGTATTCGTCGGCAAGGCCTCCAATAGAGTGGCCCAACTCATGAGGTAGTATCATATTGGCCATCTCGTTCATGGAGCTTACTGCATAGAAATTATAAATTGCGCCTCCACCGTATTTGTCGCTATTGGCCATGACGATGATATGGTCGTAGGCCACCTTGCCCAGCAAATCGTGGAGCTGAAAGAGCTCAAAAGTCATGATATACCGCTCGCTTCCGAATGTGTAATATGTGGCACCCACCGCACTTTCGACTTTAAGGTCCTTGCCGGGGTTTGTGATGCCGCTCTCCTTGCCACAGAACGGAACACCCCAAATGTTGAAATCGGCAGCACGGCTCTTGAAAGGCTCGCATGCCAATGTATATTGGCAGAAACGCTGCAAATCGGCATGCATTTTTGCCGAATCGCTGACACCATAGCCCTCGGCCACAATAGCGATATCGATTTTTTTGTGGGAATCACCGCTATAATGCAACTTCATCGGCATTGGTTGCTTGACGGCATTTGAAACCGCAGGCTTATCGCTTGACGGATCGAAACGGAAAACAGCCTGTTGCTGCATTTTCATCGTACCGCCGTCTCTTTTCATGAAACAAATATCAACAGCATGTAAAGGATACGGGATGAGGACAACCTCTTGATACTTCACCTTCTGTGTTTTTCCTTCAGGAGTATCACGATATTCTTTGAAAAGAGTGCTATAACCTTTCGAATACAATTCCTTCTGCGTATTTGCATCTCTTACCACCACCCGATATGAACCGTTGTCGAAGGGGTCGACCAATTGAGTGAGCGAGCCAGCCCAACCATCTCTGACTATATAGCGATGCAGCATCACAGTGTCGAAACCGTGCAGCCCCTCGCGGAAATAATCTATACGCAGGGTTTTGTCGGCAAAATGTTTGTTGAACATCTCCTGGGCTCGGGCTTGGGGAGAAACTGCAATGGTTAAAAGCAACACCATTGATAAGATGATTTTTCTCATATATCTACCTTTCTAAAATTATTCGTGCCTCAACAATCATGCAACAACTGTTTCATGCATCAACTTGGCCATAACGAAATACAACATGCTTATTATAAAACATCTGCATTCCCATTACACATCCCGAATGACACACATCACAAAGGATTGTCCATTGGATTGCAAAACACAAAATACAACTATTAAGACATGCAAAAATACAAATAAAAAAACAATCCCAGGCAGGCAATTCAAGCATTTCGACAAATTCTTTTAATTCAGCAGACTCCGAATGACAAATAATTTGTACTTTTGCATCATCAAAAACATGAAGTCATGATAGTACGAATCTACGCCGACAACCCCAATACAAAAGAGATACGCCGCGTGGCAGAAGTGCTGCGCAACGGGGGAATCGTTGTAATCCCTACCGACACCTTGTATGCTTTCGCATGCAGTATGGATTCGAAAAAGTCGGTAGAAACCATCGCCCGCTTGAAAGGATACAAACTCAAGCAAGCCAAATATTCGATGATGTGTTCCAGTGTGAGCCAAGTATCTGAATATGTACGCCCTATGAGTAAAAATACCTATGCATTGGTACGGAGTGTCCTTCCCGGACCGTTTACCTTTATCATGGACGCCAACAACAATGTTCCTCGTAACTACCAAAATGCCAACAAAACCATCGGCATACGGGTTTCATCCAACAATATCACAACAGCTATAGTCGAAGAGCTCGGATGCCCGATAATATGCACATCGGTACGCCACATCGACCAAGAGCAGGAAGTAGAATACCTCACCGACCCCGAACTAATACACGACACTTTCGGACATACGGTCGACCTGGTTGTTGACGGAGGGATGGGAGAAGACAGCCCCTCCACAGTCATCAACTGCAGCGGCGACACCGTTGAGGTTGTCCGCTACGGAAAAGGAGAAATAGAGCTCTAACCATATAACAATTATCTTTATGAAAATCACCATTCAAAACAACAACATGCATTCCGGGAAATACGGTTTTCTGACACGGGTAATAGTCATGACCCTTGCCACAATACTGGCAGCATATTTACTGCCCGGAGTGCATGTTGAGAGCATCTGGGCCGCCATCATCACCGCTATAGTCATCTCGCTCCTAAACAATTTCATACGGCCCATACTTATCGTGCTCACACTGCCTTTCACCATCATGAGCATGGGGTTATTCCTACTCATCATCAATGCCGTTATCATTATGTTGGCATCAGGTCTTGTAAACAAATTCCATGTCGATACATTTTGGAGCGCACTGCTGTTCAGTCTGCTTCTGACGATATTCAACTACCTGTTGGAGCTGCCGAACAAAATTATGTCAAAACAGCAGTTTAAAGAAAACGACCAAAATCAATCTCAAATCCACCGAGACGTTGACGAAGAATACACCGATTACGAAGATGTAAACGATTAGATTAACAAACATGAAAATAATCCGCACAACAGCCGAATTGAAGGCTACGATATCAGAAGCCAAAGAATCAAACAAAACCATTGGATTCGTACCCACTATGGGAGCTTTGCACGAAGGCCATATCTCACTCATCGACACTGCACGTAAAGAGAACGACATAGTTGTTGCAAGCGTTTTTGTGAATCCAATACAATTCAACAACAAAGAGGACCTGGCTAAATATCCGCGTACAGAAGAATCCGACTGCGAGAAACTACAACAAGCCGGAACCGACATTGTATTCATACCCACTGTTGAGGAGATGTACCCCGAACCTGTTACCGAAACCTACCATTTCGGGGCAATCGAAGAGGTAATGGAAGGCCCCCAACGTCCAGGCCACTTCTCGGGTGTTGCCGTGGTGGTAAAACGACTATTCGATCTTTCAGAACCCACAAGAGCTTATTTTGGAGAAAAAGATTTCCAGCAAGTTGCCATCATTCGCAGTTTGCTCAACCAAATACAATATCCTATTGAACTTATCGCATGCCCTATAGTACGCGCCGATGACGGATTGGCACTCAGCAGCCGCAATATGCGCCTATCGCCCGAGGCTCGCGCCATAGCCCCCACTATTTATGAAACATTGCAACAGGCTACCGAGATGGCCGAATATGATGATGTAGAGGAGGTAAAGGAATGGGTTATCGACACACTGAGCAACTACCACCTCATAAATCCGCAATCCAAAGAGGGCCTCTGTTTTGAACCCGAATATTTTGAAATCGTTGACAGTCTGACACTGCAACCCATCAACTCGTGGGAAGAAGCCACCAAACAAGCCGTAGGATGCATTGCCGTATGGCTTGACGGCGTTAGACTTATCGATATGGTAAAATTTGAATAAACAACTTTACACAGTATCCAGCAACGCACTTACCGCGTACCGGTAGCCATCGAGGCCAAGACCGCATACAACGCCGCGACATGCCGACGAGACAAGTGAGTGGTGACGGTATTCCTCACGGGCAAAAATATTGCTGATATGCACTTCTATTACGGGTGTCGTAATGGCAGTGATGGCGTCATGGATAGCCACACTTGTATGGCTGTACCCTCCCGCATTGATTACAATGCCGTGGAAAGAAAAGCCCACCTGTTGTATATAATTAATGATTTCCCCCTCGACATTGCTCTGAAAATACTCGATTTGGACAGCAGGATAACTGCTTCGCAGTGATTCGACATATTCCTGCATAGTGGTCGTTCCGTATATGTGAGGCTGGCGTACCCCTGTAAGATTGAGGTTTGGTCCGTCGACTATGGCTATTTTTTTCATAATATACTTATATGGAGGGAACTTAGAAATGCACCGTTATTAAAGATCCAGGAGCATTATATCAATATATTTTCATTATTGGAGATTGCGCGTGAATGCAATCTATAAAAAAAGTGTCGCCCACAAAGGAGGGCGACACCTTATAATGACAATGATTACTGTCGGATAAATTAGATGATACCCTGAGCAAGCATGGCTTTAGCTACACGCATGAAACCAGCAACGTTGGCACCCTTAACGTAGTTGATAGAACCGTCAGGTTGCTGACCGTACTGTACGCACATGTCGTAGATATCATTCATAATCTTGTGGAGCTTAGCATCAACTTCTTCAGCGGTCCAGTTGATGTGAGCAGCATTCTGGCAGATTTCGAGGCCAGAGGTAGCAACGCCACCAGCGTTGACAGCCTTACCAGGACCGAAAGGAACTTTAGCATTCTGGATAGCTGCGATAGCTGCAGGCTGGCAACCCATGTTGGAAACTTCAGCTACATACTGAACGCCATTAGCGATGAGTTCTTTTGCATCCTCTTCAGCGAGTTCGTTCTGGAATGCGCAAGGACAAGCGATGTCGCACTTAACAGTCCAAGCTTTCTTACCAGCGGTGAACTTAGCTTGACCGGGGAATTTGTCGGCCATATCCTGAACCTTGTTGCGGTTGGAAGCGCGCATAACGAGCATATAGTCGATCATTTCAGGGGTAATACCGTCAGCAATTTCGCAAACGCCGTCGGGGCCAGAGATAGCAACAACCTTAGCACCGAGTTCGGTAGCTTTGATAGCAGCACCCCAAGCAACGTTACCGAAGCCAGAGAGGGCGATACGTTTGCCTTCCATCTTGTCACCTCTTTGTTTTACCATGCGTTCTACATAGTAGATAGCACCGAAACCGGTAGCTTCGGGACGGATGAGTGACCCACCCCAGCCGTAACTCTTACCAGTGAGGGCACCAGTGCTGTGCTCGCGAGAGAGTTTTTTGTAAGCACCGTAGAGATAACCAATTTCGCGGCCACCAACACCTACGTCGCCAGCAGGGCTGTCGAGGTCTGGTCCAATGTTACGCCAAAGTTCATACATGAAGGCTTGGCAGAAGCGCATGATTTCAGCATCGCTCTTTCCTGTAGGATCGAAATCGGCACCACCTTTACCACCACCGAGGGGCAAGTTAGTAAGGCTGTTTTTGAAGATTTGCTCGAAACCTAAGAATTTGAGCATGGAAACGTTTACTTTGGGATGGAAACGGAGACCGCCTTTGTATGCGCCGAGGGCAGCATTGTACTGTACGCGGTAACCGAGGTTGGTTTGAACTTGTCCGTTGTCATCAACCCAAACAACGCGGAAGGTGAAGATACGGTCGGGTTCAACGATACGTTCAACGATCTTTGCTGCTTCAAATTCGGGATGTTGGTTGTAAACTTCTTCGATGGTCTCCAAAACCTCGCGAACTGATTGTAAATATTCGCTCTCGCCCGGATGTTTGGCTTCCAGGTTAGCCATAATTTCGTTTACTTTCATGATATTTAAAAGTTTATGTTAAACAATTGTATTTTTATTACACAAACAAATGTACTATATTTTTTTCAATAAACCATCTTTTTATTCAAAAAATGTCAGAAAGATTCCGAAACAAAAAACAACATACTGTAATACAGGTAATTAATACACATTTTTAACAATCCACACCCTATGATGAAATAAATATAGATTCTACAAATTCAATAACATCAACATCATTTAGTGCCGCTTTGCAAAAATAGCACATTGAAGCAGTTGGGATTTATTCAACATACATCTGTTTGTCAAACAATTACATATCATACAACACATACATTGACCGGCAACGGAGCACAGCCGACAGAAAAATGAGAAAGCAATGGATTGAGGAACGCATTCTATGTAAGGGCACGGACATCAATATCGGACATCGAACTGATTACAAATCGCTATAATAGCACGTTCTGAAGAAATTGAACAATCGGAGCAGAACATAATCACGCTCTTCCCATGGAGCCATATGGGCAACATTTTCGAGCACCATTATTTCGGCATATTTGGGAATCAAAGCTTGAGAAACGGCCACCTCAAACGGGAGACGTGGATCTTCCTTTCCAAGAATAAACAAAACTGGAATATCCAATTTCCCCAATACATGTACAGTAGAATAACGGGCACCCATGCCCCTGATAGCTGCAAGGATACCTTCGGACGTTGTTTCAAGACATTGATCCTGCAGGTCCTTAATATCTTGAGCCATTGTTCCGCGACTGTAAGCAGAAAACAACTGCGGGATAAAATCGACCACAAAATTCGGTTTGTTTTCCAACACTTTTACACAATCTTCCTCGCGCATGCTTCTCTTTCCTTCGGAGTCGGGCAAAGCATGGGAATGGATTAGACTCAAACCTCTGAGATTGTACGGGTAACGGCAGGCATAAGCCAACGCCACATAGCCTCCCATCGAATGTCCAACCATAACATATTGGTCAACACCAATTTCTTCTAATACGGCGTGGACAACTTGAGCCATAAAGTCCATCGTATGAATTTCGCCGAAAGATTCGGAATAGCCATGTCCAGGTAGATCGATGGCAATTACCCGCATCTTACGCATATATTTCAACATATAGGGAGTCCAAACATCAAGGTTCTGGAGAAACCCATGCAGAAATACAATAGTATCCTGGAAATCACGACCTTCAACACGGTAATGAATTTCTTTCCCTTCGTATATGAGCGTACGATGCTTTTCCATTGTGATACAATTTTGACGCTACAAAAATACCATCATTTAAAATATCTTACAAGTATTTTTTCAAAAAGAAATTCCCATCCAATTGTTAATAATGAACCCACTATCCTACCAGGTTCATTGAAAATGGGACATCTACAGAAACACGGATGTAATCAATACATCGAGTCGGGCTTGACAAACTTTATTGAACACCTGGTTTGCAGCGATTTGCCATCGACGCGGAGACTACCATACGGCATCACCCTGATACGGTCGGCAGACAAACCTTTCGACAACATGTAATCCTTTATTTCCGTACCCCTGGTTATTGACTCATTATAAGCCTTGTCGCGCTCACCATTGACATCGATGATAATGTCGACTGCGAAAGATGGGTTGTTGAGCAGGAAATTGACCAAATGCGTCAGTTCGTGTTTTTCCAATGGAGAAAAACCATCGTGGGTTGAATTAAGAGAAAGTACCTGCAAGATAATCTCTTCGCCAGATTGCGACCATTGGTCGATAGACTTCCATGGGAGTTGAACACTGTCGCCAACAACAGGGAGTTCGATAGTGGGAACATAGATACTGTCGGTTGATTTTGTCATCAAGTAGGATTTCTCACCACTTTCCAGCAGTATATTGAGAACAGAATCCTGAATCATTACCGAGTCAGATACACATTGTGCATCGCTATTGACCACGACAGCCTGCATGTCATGGTCCAATCCTTTGGAAAGAATTGTCACTCCATAGTTGGCGGCGACGGGGTTGTGCCAACTACCAACGCTGTAACAGCCATAGCGTCCGCTGCGGGAATTAGATGAAATGATGAGTTTCGATTCATCGGGAGAAAATGAGACCGTAGATTCATCAAACCCTGTATTGACCTCTTTTCCGGCATTCTTGGGCACCGACCAACTTGTCCAGTCATCTGTACTGGTGCGGGTTGCATAATATACATCGCCATAACCCAATCCCGAGCGACTGTCGGTAACAAAATAAAGGGTCCGCATATTTCTGCTTAGGATAGGGCTTTTTTCGCAATATATACTATTGATCTCCTTCCCCAGGTTAATTGCCTCGCCCCAGCCACGATTGGTAAGTGGAATGAAATAAATGTCAGAGGCAATGGCAGTATCGCCATGGAAATAGACACCCGAACGTTGTCCGTTATACCCACCAGGTCGGTCGGAAGCCAACAGGATGCCTGAACCGTCGGGAGCCATATATGCATCTGTCTCGATATAAGGGGTATTAACTGGTTCGGGCAGTTTTTGTACCACCTGCCATTGATTGTCGACAAGTTGTGCAATCCAAATATCACCATGTGCACCCATCAACATTTTATTGCCGCCATCATAGAAACAAAACGGAGTGAAAACACATGAGTCGTAGCCGTTATAATCCATAGCCACCTGACCATCGGATTTCCATTTGTAGTTTTTACCCGATACGGCATGCGCGGAAACGAGTTCGCTTCCTGTACGTTCTTTCTTGGTATAATACAACTGTCCCGATGTGGGATGCACTACTGGATTCAACATGTTGTATGCAGGAGTCACCTCGACCGAAAGTTTGCGTTGGGAACGAACAGGCGCCGACAAAAGTTGACGCAATGCATCATAGCGGTCGAAACAATGGTCCTCGAAACTCAGCGAATATGAATCCATACGGCCCAACGCGCCTTGCCAATCCTTGGCAGCAATCAGATTCTGCAATGTACGCTGCAATACAACAAACGAGATATCCTTACCGGTGAGTCGGTGTATGTATTTGGTATATGCAGAAAGCTTGGAGTCATCAAAGTCTTCCATCAGGAAAACATCATCAACATCGATAGCCCGTTGCAAATCAGATTCCAAAACCGTACGAAATGGGAATTGGGGATATCTGGTGTTGAACGATACCAGGGGGTCCATGTTGCCTTCGGCCGAGTGCCACTCGTAATAGAAATTAAAGACATCGGTGTAGGCTGAATCCATTTTGAAATTGTCGAGATACAACTCAATTGCACGGACATCGTGATCCTGAAATATCTTATTCAGCAAACGCTTACGGGCCGGGATGACAAGAGGACTGTTGTCGTTGGCCTGGATAAACGTCACAATATCCTGAGCCGAACGAAGGTGGGACAACTGCTCTGCCATCAAATCGTCCATACGCTGCAGCACCTCCATATAATGGTCGCTACCGGAATGAGCGGTTAAAAATTGCTGATACGCTTCAATTGTATTGAGTTCGCATGCCTTGGTGTATGCAATCTCGCCACGACGCTTTTGGACCATACGCTGCAACGACACACACTCTGAATACCGAGATGCAATATCATTTATGAAATTCAAATCGGAGGAAGCTTCAATAGTATCCTGAAAAACAGCGGAGATTACCGTGTCAATATTGTTAGACAAGTTGGTTCCAGCATACTGTGTCAGAAAACGGTAACAACTATCAGCGTTACGATTCTGTATTGCCAACGCATACTCAAGATGCATACGCCTCAAATACAACGTTTCCCGAATCTGCTCATCTGAACCGAATGCCTGCAAATAGTGTTCTATCTCTTCCATACCAAGGGTTGGCACTTGCTTCAGATGGACGTTGGCCAACTGGTTCAACCTTAAACTCATGGCACGGACGGAATCGAACGTCACGCCCCGTTTCATCAATTTGCTCAAATCCCTATAATACTTATCATCGTCAATGATAGTCAGATATCGTTCCTCGGCTACTTGCATATATTTTTTAGCCAACAGAAAGTTGCGGAGCGGGTTGTTCTCGGTGAGGTAGAATTCAGACAAATTCAACAAGTTGGACACATCTCCGGGGCTTTCATAATAGGCCTTGTACAAAGTCTCATACTGAAGCATGAAAGTATCCTTATCCGTTTGCGCTGTAGCGCACATAGGGAAAACCAAAGCAAAAAACAGAAAGAGGCTATTGCGCATCGAAATTGTTATTTTTCAATATTAATCGTGTTCAAAATAGCCAAAAACTCTTCGTCGAAATCTTCGAAAGTGTCTTGTGTGGTTTCGAGCCGGAATTCTATAACAGTATTTTTTACCTTCATATACAACATCCGGAATTCATAGTCTTTATTATCATAAGTGTTGCGATAGGCACCGACATAAAAGATGCCATCACCACCGGGCACATTCTCGACACTTTCGTTCAACGATTGATAGGGGCGGCTTTCGTAACGCTGGTACACTACATCGTATACCGACTCAGTACAATTTTTTCTGACATAAATGCTCAAGTATGGAAGAATGGTGTCACCTGCAGCATCCACCACCGACTCTTTGGCGAAAGAATAGAGGTACACCGACACATTTTTATCAACCTTTGTGGTTTGCAAGTACTTCCACCCATCATTGGGAAAATCGAAAGAAACGGGAGTGCCAGGAATACGCACCTGAGCATTTGCTGAAAGTGACAGCAATATCATCGCGAATACAAAAACTATTCTTTTCATAATCAAATAAAACTGCAAAAACGACAATTTATTGTACAATTAGACCCCATTTGCCCCGCCATAGACTCAACTACCAAGTGCAACACGGTTGTGCAAATATAATAAGATTTTATAGAAACTTCTAATTTAAATGACCTGAAAAACAATATGATACAATTAAAAAAAACACCTAAATACGTATCAAAAGATTGCCAATTCGCACAAAGTGCCGATGTTAATATCTTTGAGCATAATCACTTGACCCAAATCATTGTATATCGGGTTATTGTTTGTATCATTGCATTGTAATTGATATGGATATGGAACTGGAAAAGCAAGATCAGCGTCAGCCTATAGTTCCGCAACTTACTCGGTCTCGACTACTGCGACAGCGTTCCCGACCAGAACACAGCCTGGCTTATCCGTGAGAGACTTGTGTGAATGAATGTCTTTGTGCAGCTGCTCCAAAATCCTACGCTTTTCTTGAATACAACAATCTGATAATGATCAATGATGATTTGTGGAATGCCGGGGAAAGAGACACCAAAAGTGAGAAAAAACAAAGTGTCCTTTTTGTAGAGCTAATAGTCATTAGCATCATAACCACGTTAACCACCTTTCACTATCTCCTTCTATCGAAGAAAGGCAAAAGTGGAAAACGATTTGATAAAAAACATAAGGTAACCTCTAAAATTTAAATTGCTGATAATAAAATAAATACATATAAATCTCGT
>CALEPD010000239.1 GCA_937910265.1 uncultured Bacteroidales bacterium | reverse complement strand
GGGCTCTCCGTCGAACGCCTACGAACAAAAAGTTGAATTTTTAGAGCCTACCTTATGATATTATAAAAAAGATGGCTTCTATAAAATCCACATTAAAAAATACTGAGAAAGCAATTTATAGAACACTCCTAAAATCAATTCAAGAGGCCATTTGGGGCATTTAGTTCAACATTTAAGAGGGTAGTGGAACTGTCCTTTCCGAAAATACAACAACATGTAATACAATATATTTAATACTAAAATGGACATTAGGTGTCAGATAGAAAAAATAATTGTTGTATCTTTGCACTTTTAAAATGCCACATATTCAGCATTTCCGCAATGCGAAACACACTGCACAAATGGCTTAATGCAACAAACAGAAACTGCAATGTGATGATGGTGGGTCTGTGGTAAAACCAATGAACAGAAGCGATTTATATAACATCAGATGAAAAAAATCATATTAACTGCAATCCTTTGCATCGGAGCATTGGCGAGCAATGCCCAAAACGATGAATGGATAACAATGGCTTTCCCCGACACATCATTATCAAAATTCAGCATCCACATTGGCGGCGGTTTCGGAAACAACACTCATGTTGTAGACATGCTGTACGCCCGAGACATGCGTTTTCACCCCTTGTCGGGAAAATCGGCCATGATGGGTATGCAATGGCACCCCAAAGGATGGGTTTCGCTGGTAGGAGAGGTGGCATATGTACAGAAAAACTATATGATGTACCGTGAGGGATACAAAGTGAACAATGTACAGACGAAAACAATGAACGACTATCTTTCGGTTCCGATTATGGCCCAGTTCTCCATCGGCGGCAATTTCCGTGCATTTGCCAACATGGGTGGCTACTGCGGATACTGGCTCAAATCGCACCGGTCGGGATTCACCATGAGCATGAACAATATCATATATGGCGAGACAACTGCCGACGCATTTGACGAGGATGTTGTGTTTGACGAAACCAAAGACAACCGTTTCGACGCAGGCCTCTGCTATGGACTCGGTTTTGCGGCAACCATCGCCAAAAAAGTTGACCTCTCGTTTGAGGCTCGCTGCTACTACGGACTTACTGACATACAGAAGCAGTATATGACATTCCTCAATCCCCGCTACAACACAACCTGGATGTTTCAATTTGCAGTGGGATACCGTTTATAAGCATACCTGAAAGCGCCAAACAAACACAAATAAAAGAGAATTCACACAGAGAATGAACAAGATATTCAATAGTAAAACCTTAACCATTGCTGCCATGCTGCTGTTGTTGTGCAGCTGCAGAAAAGAATCGTTTGATTTAATCAATCCCGACGACCCAAACTATCGCCCCAAGACTTATGTCGAACAGTTTGAGGCCATTTGGCACGGAATCGACAACGGGTACCTTTTTTGGGGAAGAGACACCACCGACTGGGATCGCGTGTATGAAGAATATCTCCCCATATTCCAGGAGTTTGATGACAAAGGCGGCGCAAGCTCATATGAGTACTACAGAGCCTATCAAGGCATGGTGAGCACATTGCTCGACCACCACTTCTCGCTTCAGGCACGTGACCCGGTGAGAGGCCATATGGCATACGCCATGCCCGGTTCGGCAGAGGTGACCAGTCGCGATTATTATCACCCTACCGATATCGCCAAACAAGTAAGTGTACTCAGAAGAAGAGCCAAGATGCCCAACAGCAAGATTGTGGATTATGTGGGGAACACCAATGGCTGCGGAAGTTGGTACGCCAAAATTAAAACTGACGAGCCCAACAAGTACATATACTATTTCCGACTTGAAGGATTTCAGGCAACTTATCTGCATTACAGCGACGACAGCACCCGCAAACCATTTGAAAAGTTCTATGGTACTTTCCTCAACGGTGTAAGTAAAGCCAGTATTCTCAATACCCGCCCGGAATTCGTCGCCGGAATCATCTTCGATGTGCGCGGCAACGGTGGCGGTATTGTTGACGAGCTTACTCCACTGGTGGGAGCCTTTTCACCAACCGACCAGCATTTCGGCTACTCGCGTATAAAAGAAGGACTGGGCCGCCTCGATTACAGTGCGTGGAGTCCGTTCACACTTAAAACACACAAGAACCATCTGCAACATCAGTACCCCATTGTTGTGCTTGCCGACTGCAATTCGGTGTCTTGTGCTGAAATCACCACACAATTTATCAAAAGTCTTCCCAACGGCACTTTTATCGGCGAACGCACATGGGGAGGAACCTGTATGCTTATG
>CALEPD010000238.1 GCA_937910265.1 uncultured Bacteroidales bacterium | reverse complement strand
GAGTCGTACGAAGTGTCTGAAATTGTTCTTCAGCCCATCATTTCCGAAACCGAACGCGACCGTGTGCGTACCGAGTTGGCTCGTCTCCGTGAGCGTGTCCTGAAAGGTGAAAGCTTCTCGATGCTTGCAACCCTCTATTCTCAAGATCCGGGCTCATCCCGCAAAGGTGGTGAATTGGGCTTCTTTTCTCGTGGTGATATGGTCAGCGAGTTTGAGTCGGCTGCGTTTGCTCTCAAACCTGGCGAAGTTTCGCCTATCATCGAGACAAGTTATGGCTTCCATATCATTCAGTTGATTGAGCGCAGGGGAAATACTATCAATGCACGTCATATCTTGATGATTCCTAAGGTGTCGCCCGAAGATATGCTTCGCAGCCGTGTTTTCCTTGACAGCATAGCTCAGGAAATCCGTTTGGGCAAAATCACATTCGAGGATGCGGCAAAGCAATATTCTGACGGCGCTACAAAAGAATTTGGCGGCGTGGTCTCAAATCCTTATACCGGAGGAAACCGTTTTGTGAAATCCACATTCGAAGAGTTGTTCCCGGGCATTAAACTTACCTCGATGAACGAAGGCGATATCTCTTCCGCAACACCAATGATGGACCTCGACAACAACCAAGTGTACCGCATAATAAAATTGAACAAAAAACTGCCCGAGCACAAGGCAAACCTTGAAGATGATTATGACAATATTTTCTCTGCCGCATTGCACGAGGCCAAGAATAAGAAAGTGATGGATTGGGCGGCAAAGATGATACAAAACACCTACGTCCGTATATCTGACGAATACAAGGACTGCAATTTCCAACTCAATTGGTTGAAAAAATGACATCGATGACAGATAGTGAATCCATAAAATTACTTGGAGATAAGTTCCAACAGATGAAGTCCGAAATGTCCCGCGTTATCGTGGGGCAGGATCAGGCTGTCGATAGCCTTCTCACTGCCATTTTTTCGGGTGGACACTGCTTGCTTTTAGGCGTTCCGGGTTTGGCCAAGACGTTGATGGTTAACACGCTTGCACAAACTCTCGGCTTGGAGTTCAGCCGCATTCAGTTCACCCCCGATTTGATGCCTTCCGACATCACCGGTTCTGAAGTCCTCGACGAGTCCCGTAACTTGAAATTCATGAAGGGGCCTGTCTTTGCCAATATTGTACTTGCCGACGAAATAAACCGTACACCGCCTAAAACCCAAGCCGCGTTGCTCGAGGCCATGCAGGAAAAAATGGTGACAGTAAACGGCGTTTCGTACAAATTGAGCAATCCTTTCTTTGTTTTGGCTACGCAGAACCCTATCGAGCAGGAAGGCACATATCCGTTGCCTGAGGCGCAGCTCGACCGCTTTATGCTCAATGTCAAGCTCGACTATCCTTCGTTCGACGAGGAGGTGGAGATTGTCAAAAGAACCACTGTCCACACCCAGAGTGTACCGTCGGTAGTGATGACTGCCGATGAGATTATTCATTTCCAGCAAACCGTACGCAAAATGCCTGTGGCCGACAATGTGTATAACTATGCCGTTGCATTGGTCGCCCGCACCCGCCCGCAAACAGCATCCGAGAATGCCCGTGAGATTACCTCAAAATACCTCTCTTGGGGAGCGGGCCCTCGAGCTTCGCAATTCCTTATTATGGGAGCCAAAACCCATGCGGCTTTCATGGGTAAGTTCTCACCCGATATCGAGGATGTTAAAGCTGTCGCTCTGGAAGTCCTTCGCCATCGTATTGTGAGAAATTACTATGCCGAGGCCGAAGGTATTACTGCCGACTCTATTATCAATGAATTGATGAAAATATGAAACGTATATTATTATTATCCTTTGTGTTTATGGCCGGTTTGGCAACCCAACTCATTGCCCAAACAGGATTATATGTGCCCAGCGCCAAGCCCATCAAAAATATGCAGAGAGCTTTGTATCAACCCGAAGTCTTCTGTCTTTTAATTCAATTCGAAGCCGGCGATACTGCATGTAAGATTTCTGATCTCGACTGGCTCGATTCGGCTTATAATATGGCCATTCGCGACAGGTACAATCCCAAATTCTACACCATGACTATCGAGGGTTATGGCGACTCCGACGAATCGACCACCCGTTCACGTGTGGATTGGGTCTACAACTATTTCGCCAACCGTTGTCATGCCCCGTTCCCAATACGTTACGCCTACAACAATATTCATTGCAGTTGCCATGGCGACACCACCGAATTGCTTCGTTTCGAGGTGCCGGTGTTTAAATTTGTATACGACTGTGCCGAATTGCCGGAAAGCCGTCGCGTTTTCAATAAGACAATTCCCCTCCAAAATTGCGTGTTGGTTACCTTCCGCAACGACCCCGACGAATGTATCGGTATGTCGCGCGGATGTTTCATCCCTGCACGCGACAGCATCATCCGTGGTTACTATACCCAAATGAGGCTGCAGAAGGGCTCTGTCTACTCAGTCTCCAACACAAAGGACGAATGTCCTCCTCCGCTGGTCATCTCGCTCGAAGAGCATTTGGATTATAAGGAAATTGTTGAGCGTTACTTCCTAATTCCCCACCGCAAACAAATTCTTGTACAAGCTGGATATGTGGTTATTCACAGCAACTTCAACCGTGAGCGCGACGAGTGCAGCCAGGTGTTGCTCGACTCTGTATATATCCGTGTTCCGCTTACACCGCTTCAGGTCGAGAATGGCGTAAAACTCTATGGAAAGAAAATGGGCCCCAAGGGACCTGAATATAAATCGCTGCGAACAAGAAAGATTAAGTCGAAGGACAAAATGTCGGTGATGGCCGAAGCTGCCATTAACCCCACTATGTTCGATACCATTTTTCTTGGTTTGAAAATCGAGGAGTCTGATTGTGGCAAGTATTTCATTAAAGCTCAGTCCGATACCGAAGAAAGTGCATTCAAAATAGGCGATAAGTATTATAAGGCTTATCGTGTTGACCGTCAAGGTGGTTACATTATAAACAAGGGCCTCGAGGAAATACTCAACATCCAAGAGTATAAAGAGGATGAGGAGTTTGAGGATGCCCGCAACAACGACGGCGACGAAGAAATAGAATAAAATCATGAGCTATTTACATACCTCGGTGACCAAGGTCACCACCCGTGTGCTTCAGAATATGAAGGTCAATGGTGAGAAAATCGCTATGCTTACCGCTTACGATTATTCCATGGCCAAACTTCTCGACAGTACCAAGATTGATGTGATATTGGTGGGCGACTCGGCGGCAAACGTGATGGAAGGTTATGACACAACCTTGCCTATTACGCTCGACGAGATGATTGTTTATGCCTCCTCTGTAAAAAGGGCAGTAAAAAGGGCATTGGTGGTTGTCGATTTGCCTTTCGGTACCTACCAAGGCAACTCCAAGCAGGCTTTGGCATCCGCTATCCGTATCATGAAGGAGACAGGTGCTGACGCCGTTAAGCTGGAAGGTGGCGAGGAGGTGCTTGAGTCTATCTGCCGTATTCTCACTGCGGGTATCCCTGTCATGGGCCATCTGGGTTTGACTCCTCAAAGCATCAATAAGTTCGGCACATACTCGGTGCGTGCTACCGAGGAAGACGAGGCCGAGCGGTTGCTTAAGGATGCGCATATATTAGAGCAGGCGGGCTGTTTCGCCATGGTGTTGGAGAAGATTCCCGCTGCGCTGGCCGCTCGTGTGACTTCCGAAGTGAAGATTCCCACTATCGGCATTGGTGCAGGAAGTGGCACCGACGGACAGGTTCTGGTTTTGCAGGATATGTTGGGCATCATTCCCCAGTTCAAACCCCGCTATTTGCGTCTGTATGGCCATATCGGTGAGGATATCTCGGCAGCGGTCCGTCAGTATATATCCGATGTCAAGGATGTCTCTTTCCCCAACGAAAAGGAACAGTATTAGGAATTATCCCTGATAATACTCCATTCTGATTTCAACTGTTGTCTGTCGATACCTACATTGTAGGTGTCTATGGTCTTGTTTGTAACTTTGTCGAGCAACTTTCCGTTCGGGAAGAGTGCGCAATGCGGTGCATTGTAATCGGTTGACAATCGTGAAGATGCCGAAATAAGGGCAAAAGCGCTGAAAAATTTGGACTCACACGTGTTAACGATCAATTTTTTTAAATGTGGAATTTATTGAACCCGCCTAAAGTAAAAGAAAACCGTGCATTGCTTGAAGAAATGAAAGAGTTGATGCTTTATTGCCGCAAGGCTGTCAAGGACCAGTATTGTCTGCCGGAATGGATTCAATTTGGCGTGCTGGACAAGCGGTAAGCCATTTTGCAATTAAAGCCGGAAATCCCGTTCAGGATTCCGGCTTTGCGCTTATTTATTCAAGAGTGTTGCCTTCGTCACGGTTGGTTCAGTCAACCTATTCAACCCTGTCTTCGCTTATCTTTAGTACATGGCAATTGAAGTGTTCATCGGTCACTTCAATCATGTCATGGCTCAATGTGGAAATGTTTCTATATATGGCTGGAGTAACAAGTTTTCCTGTCACTTTGTTCAGAATGCCGTAACGGTTGTTTATTTCATATTTCATATATATTGATAATGCATATTCCTTCTCCTGATACTCTTCGCCATGTGGGTTTTTGAATGTGATATATTTACCTGTGGGATATTTCATCCAATAACTGTAGTTGAACAAGTTTTGCTTGACAATTGTTCCGTTGCTGTCAATTTGCCACATGCGGCCATTTTGTTGTAGAATGTATCCGTTCGGTTCTTCAACAGGAGTTATATTGTCGTATTCTATTGGTAATATGATTTCCATGTTGTGGGTATATATTCCCCATTTACCTTTGTTTTTGATTGCCAGATGTTTGTGTTTATACCCATCCCAAGTGATTAGGTCGTATTTGTTTTCGTCAATCATTTTTCCCTGTTTGTCGATGACGAAATAATTGTCGTTGCTGTCGGTGACAATACAGATGCCCTTGTGGAATACATAGTCGTTTTCGTTGTATGCATATTTGTCGCTGAAAGGTATCACAGTTTCATTTTTAATGTTGATGAAACCGATTTTGTCGTTCAGCTCCACAGCTGCCAACCCTTCTGAAAATATCCATGCACGGTCGTATTGCTCCTCGATGACAATCGCACCGGTGTTTACGTTGAAAAAACCTCTTTTGCCGTCACGGCTGAATACCGATATCGAATCATTTTCCGACACATCCGAAACCCACGCAAGTAATGGTGTGGTGAATTTGCCGGTCTCTTTGTTTCGTAGCTTAACCCCGTTCTCGTAATAATACGCTTCAATATTATTTGAAATATCGCTGCTGTAATAGAACTTGCCTTTTCTTTCAAATCCAAAGGTGCCGCCTTGTGCCTCGAATGTTGCTGTTGTGGCAAAGAGCAGCATAAGTCCGGTGGCAATCATGTTGTTTACTTTAAGGTGTGAGAGAAGATTCCTCGTTGTTTTTGTAATTTTCATAGTATTGTGAATTTTAAATATTAGTTTCGCTTGTCACATGATGAGTAGGGCATCCTGTGTTGATAATTACTTATATAGATGCATTTCATGCATGCAATCTATCATTCTGTTTGAAAATAATTGTTCATATACGTTTTGTGTGAATTGTAGTTGATGCGGATATGGAACCGAAAAAAAACAATAGTAGCGTCAGCCTATAGTTTCCGTAATTTTACGGTCTCGCTTACGGCGACGGTGTTCTCATTCAGAACATTGTCGGGTTTTCCGTAATGGTCTTGTGATAAAGACTGTGTTCAAGCAATTGTTATTTTTAAAAACTTTTCTTGAGTCTAATAATCTTATAATTAAAGAGTTTTTATTGAGCAGGACGGCGATTTTGTTGCGGTGCCACGCCGGCGCAACAGTTGGATACAAAAGTTACACGTAGCCTGGCTCTAAGAGCAAACTCATAAATAGATGAAAGAAACTTGTCGGGTAAGAAATAAAATCGTAAATTTGCATTGTCGTTTTGTTTGTTTGTTTGTTCAACGGACTTGCAAACAATGAAATAAACCGAGAATGGAATAAAATTTGAAGTCTCTACATATACTTAGACAGGTGTGGTTCTGTCTGTTTTACGGTAACCTCTAAAATTTAAATTGCTGATAATAAAATAAATACATATAAATCTCGTTATTATATTGAACATAAATACGAAACATATGGCAAAATACAAGAAACTCGG